>JBKJMR010000007.1:0-3108 GCA_046596275.1 Bacteroidia bacterium
CCACTGCTACCACTGCAGACAATTGTGATTTATGATGCGCGTGTTCAGGATTCGGAAATTTAGATTTAATACTTTGCTGCATTTTGGATTTAAATTCCGGCCAGTTTGCATACGGGCGATTACGCTTGATGTCATTAACAATACTGTCGTCAATGCCACCACGATCTCTTAAATGGTCTCCGCTACTTTTGTTGAGACTTGCTTTATCACCTAAAGATAATTCAGGCCATGGGATTCCTGCACTCATTGTAAATACAGGTGATGAAATTTTTTCAAAGTCAGCCTTATTTTCATTCTTGCCTTTATAAGCATACAATCCAACATTAGTGCTTACATGCTTTGCAAATTGGAATCCATCCAGCTTATCTGAAAAATAGCTAACTTTTGTTTCCATCCAAAGTACATTTACAGGATTGCCACCTTCTGGCTTTTTATCCAACAAAGCTGATGTGCCTTTTTCAATTCCATCTCTCCAGGAACTATTTGCAGAATTAGTAGCTGCAACCAGATTACCCCCTATTCCTTCTCCACCGAGCTGTTTTGTAACTAAATGCATTTGAACCCATTTGTCACCCTTCATAGATGACAACCCTTTTTTCTGAACATAATCAATCCACCCGTGTGTTCCGCTATTTACTTTCGCATCAGTACCTTTTTTCAATTTTACCTTAGAAAGATTAATCGCTTCTGATTTAGCAGGCGGAACGCCACCAGGCTCTTGTTTTGGATCAGGGTACTCGCTGTCCTTTAAGGCGCCGCCACCCAAATCCATAAGTGCCTGACTTATTAGGGTTAATGCCGCCATTACCTTTTCCTGTTTTATTTTTTCATCTTCGGGAGTTGTACCCTGCTTAAATTCTATTTTGTTTTTATTGTCAACAATTTCTTCTGCCACTTTTATTTTCGCAAGCATCACAGGATTGTCTTTGTGCTCTTTTTTCTTTTGCTCAAGATATTCCGCAATAGGCATTGTTGTGGTAGAAATCATCAGCTTCGGACTTTCTTTTGAGCCTTCCAATGAAAGGGTATGTGATTCACCTGCTTTATTCGTGAATGGTTTTTTGGCCTTCCACCATTCGATAAGTTTTCCTACCGCTTCTTTCCCCATGTTAAACAATTTTTTCGCCTTCTCCGCAATCCACTTCGCCACCTTCAACAGCACACCATCCACCTTATCTTTAATTTTCTGAATCGCATTCCTGATCTTATCCGTCACTCCATTCATATGGAGCAACTGCGCAAGGAAATTAATCACAAGCGATAATCCACGGGCCAAACCATTTTCCATCGCATCAGCAGCAGCGCCAATATTTCCTGCAGCAATCGATCCAATTGATCCGAGGAAGTTGCTGATCATCTGCATGATCTGTTTGGCTTTGTTGATGAAGAACACAATCGTATCGTAAATGCCGATGATCGCTTTGACCATGTCTGCACCTGGCTGCAGATATCCAATAAAGTCTGTATTGCGATTTATGGCTGTCTTTAGATCAGGCCCAGCTTAAGATCAATAAAAGCATAATCATCCCAAAATAATACATCACTTCCGGGATTTTCTTTTTTTATTTGCTCCATTATTTCGTGATATAGTGCGACTGTTTCATCGGTCTTTTTCAATGTAACTGAAGCTGCGTCATTTTCCCAGGCTCGTCCAACAGCTTCAATTATTGCAACCAACTTTTCTTCGTTCCCGGCTATACAAACTGGTAAAAGATCGTTTGCTCCATTGGTAAATGCATAAATTTCCGGTTTATTTTTTATCCGGAGGAGTGGCAAATCATTGTCAATTTGGCCAATTACATGTATATCGCCCCTCGTATATTCTGAAAATGGAGAAAATCCAAAAACAAAATCTACATCAATTCCTTCTGATTCGGCTGTAGTTTCAAAGAGTTCTATTTTCCGGTAACGACCAAAATTAAATTGTTTCATAAAATCAAATATCAGTATCAGGTGGTAAATTATAATAAGCATTCATTGCTTCCTTCGAATTTGCCATCTCATGATAAACAATAGGATCGGTTGGAAGCACATGCGGAAGCGCCACTGTATTAAGTGTTCCTTGCGGCTGGTATTGCTGACTTGCATTGTCATAAACCATTTTCTGCCATGAACAAACAAAACCGGTGGTCAATCGTTCTTCCGCATCAAACATAGTGTGAATGACAAATAATTTCTGACGTGTATTTCGTAATTGCGTCTGCAATGCTTCTTTTCCATCAAACTTTTTCCGCGCTAAACGTGCAAGCTTTCTGTCAATAATTTCTATTCCGTCGTTATAGGGAATACGCAATTTTTCACGTGTCGGGTGACCATCATATAAAGCAATAACTTCATAATTAGCCACTTCAATAGGTGTTACAGGGGAGCCCGATTTAGCCTGGCCAAGTACCAATTGCTTGACTTTTGATTCTACCTGGTTTACATGATCCTTATTCATCTGATCGGCAATGGGCGTAAAATTATAGGCTTTAGCCGGACCACCAAGATGATCATTCAATAAATGCGCTCGTATATAGGTATAGATTGGACTGCCGGTATTAGAGCTGAGTTTCCATCGCGAATTGGAAAGTGCCCAGCTATAAACAAATTCTCCATACTTCGTTGATTTTTCACCGCCAACATAATTCTTAGAAAGCCGTTTTGCATTAAACCCTTTCGAGAATCCATCCACATTTGTTCCATACCATTCCACAACAGTTGGCGGCATTTGACCTTCTACATGATTATGATCTGTTACCACTGCAAAATTTGCTGTATAATCTGCAAGCTCATTCAAATCGCGTACAGTCTGATCACTCCAGGCCTTTCGTTGATCGAGCGGAACCGAGTTATAGCCGCGTTGACGCAGGTCAATTGCTCTTGCCATACGAATCATCTCGGCTTTTGCTTCAGGCGGATTTGTAGTCATGTTATTTACAAAATCTTCATAGGGTTTTGGAACGCTATGCATGCTCAATTCATATACATCACCCTTTTTATCGAATTGCAAAGTATGTGATTCACCTGTTTTGAATTTCACTTTTCGTTTTGCGCTCCACCAGTCAAAGATGGCATCCTTTACGTCAGTCGCTTTTTGTTTTACTGCACCCCATAAACCCTTGGCCT
>JBKJMR010000068.1:0-7440 GCA_046596275.1 Bacteroidia bacterium
CTCGGAACAGAATCATTACCATTTACATCTGCAAAAAACATCGTTACATCCAAATACCACCTACTATTTTTAACGCTGTCAATTCCATGATTTGGCAATTGCGCATGCGCAGAAAAAGTAAGTGCAAAAAGTAAAATGATAATTAAGAACCGCATTTTTATTTTTTATAACGCAGCTTCTCAATTTGGATACAAAGCTCATTCGCAGCCTTCACCACTTCTTCTTCCGTCGAATCTTTTCCCAATGAAATACGAACAGACGAATAACATTGCTCTTCCGAAAGTCCCATCGCTTTTAAAACGTGAGATGGCTCTGGTAATGCAGATGAACATGCGGAACCAGATGAAAATGCAATCAACGGAAGTTTTGCAATTAACTGATCTGCTTTAATTCCGCCGATGGAAAGATTGCACGTATTCGGTAAACGATTGCGGATATTTCCATTGACAAAAATGTTTTCCATCTCTGTTAATTTCCATTCCAGCTTCGAACGCAGCACCGACATTCTTCCGGCATTGTCCCACGTTTCCATCGCTGCTAATTCAGCCGCTTTGCCCAAGCCAACAATTCCCGGAACATTCAATGTGCCTGAACGCAACCCACGCTCATGGCCACCGCCATGCATTTGTGCAAGCAAACTTACACGCGGATTTTTCCTGCGCACAAATAAAGCACCTGCACCTTTTGGTCCGTAAAATTTATGCGCGGAAATGCAGCACAGATCAATTCCCGATTCCTGCACATCCACTTTCATTTTTCCGATGGCTTGCGTAGCGTCACAAAAGAAAATGGAATTGTGCGCATGTGTGATTTCAGCAAGCTGTTGAATCGGCTGGATTGTTCCCGTTTCATTATTCGCAAGCATGATCGCAACTAAAATTGTATCGGGACGAATTGCCTTTGATAAATTTTCTGGATCAATGTTTCCTTCGCGGTCGACAGGAAGAAAAGTAATTTCAGCGCCAAGTGTTTCTAAAAAAAGACAGGTGTCGAGCACTGCTTTGTGTTCAGTTTCTGCAGTGATAATGTGTTTGCCTTTGGAATGGTAAGCAGAAAAAACGCCTTTCAGCGCAAGATTAATTGCTTCGGTTGCGCCCGACGTAAAAATAATTTCCTGCGCTTCCGCATTTAATAATTCCGCCACCTGCATACGCGCATCATCCACCGCCTGCGCCGCTGTCCACCCGAACGTATGAGTGCGACTTGCAGCATTTCCGAAACGTTGAGAAAAATAAGGAAGCATCGTCTCCAGCACACGCGCATCAACCGGCGTGGTGGAATTATGATCAAGATAAATGGGCTGATTCACACTGCAAAGGTAGAGAAACTCTCACGCCGCAGGATCTGGTAATCTAGTAATCTGGTAACAGGGTAATTGAAAAGAAAATGGCAATAATTATTGAGAAATGTTAATTGAAAGGCGCTGGCAAGTGTGCCAATTACCCAGTTACCAGATTACCAAATTTCTTCTCATGGATAAAGTTCTATTTAAGATGAAGGGTGCCATCTCCCGTTGGCACCCTTCTGGGTTATCCCCCTAAAACACACGAAATCGGGGGGAAGAAAGAACTCCTGTTCTCTATTGTTGATGTGAAACGATCAGCTTTGATTTTACTGACTGACCATTTACATTAATTTCTACGAAATAAATTCCGGGCGCAAAGTCTTGCGTGTTGATCATTAATTGCTGTTTGCCCGCTGAAAACTGATCATTGACAGAAGCAACAACTTCTCTTCCTGAAATATCATAAACAGAAATCGCAGCATGGGCACTTTCACGCAGGAAGAATGAACAGGTTGCAGATGCATCAGAAGGATTAGGTGAAAGTACAATCGAAGAAACATTAAAATTATTTTCCTCCATTCCGGCTACAGGGAATGTGGTGATGAACTGACAGGTTGAATCGCAGAAATTCTGATTGGAATCCAGCACGGTCAGACAAACCATATACGTTCCGGCATTAGCGTATTGATTGGATGGATGCTGCTGCGAGCTGAAATTTCCATCACCAAAATCCCAGAAATAAACACCGGCATTTCCGGGCGAAGAATTATTAATGAAAAAGACGTAGCCAAGGGAATCGATCCAGGAAAAATCTGCGTTGCATCCGCCGATTGTAACAGGCATACAAACGCTGTCGGCACAATTAGTAACCTGATCGTAATAAGCAAAACAAACATTGTAAACTCCCGGACCCGGAAATGTGTGGGTTGGATTCTGCGTATAATCGGCAGGAGAGCTATCACCGAAATTCCATACATAAACTGTATTCGGTGAGCTGCCACTTGCGAATCCGTAAAAATTTCCTGTCGAACCATTGATGCTTGAAGTGAATGACCCATAGCAGGAATCGAGAACTATGGTGTGACAGCTGCTGTCGCCACAAGCGTTTATTGAATCATATACTATTATACAAGCTGTATATGGTCCCGGGCCTGAATAGGTGTGAGAGGTAGTGATGTTATTGCCAAAATCATAATTACCATCACCAAAATCCCAGGTGATGCTGGTGATATTCATCGTTACCATACCTGTAAATGAAACGCTTGAGCCTGTGATATTCCAGAAAAAATCGCCGGAACATTGAGCGGAAAGCTTAGAGGCTGGAAAAAGGAGTGATATAAAAAGAAGAGTGCGAATCAGTTTCATAGAAAGAAGTTTTACGCTACAAAGATGATTTTATGGTTCGGATTAGCCAAGGGAATTTAAAATATTCTTACGTGTTCAAAAACCATATCCCCGGGAAAACCCGTCCTCTAAACACGTAACTTTGCGGCTCATCTTCTTTTTGTGCAGGAAAGCCGTAAAAATTATCTACTTCTTCATCTCATTGTTTTCATTTGGGGCTGGACTGCAATCCTCGGCGAACTGATTACGCTGAATGCTTACAAATTAGTGTGGCTGCGCATACCTATTGCATTGTCAGGCATTCTTGCATTCCTGCTCATCACACGCAAACCGATTGCTACTACTTTCCAGAATGCGTGGAAATATCTTGCTACCGGTTTGATCGTAGCGCTTCACTGGATCTGCTTTTACGGAGCGATAAAAGAAAGTAATGTTTCTGTAACGCTCGCCTGCTTTTCTACGGGCTCGCTTTTCACTGCACTGATCGAACCTTTATTCCTGAAACGGAAGATCCTTTTATATGAGATCGTTTTTGGCGCGATGGTCGTGGCTGCACTTTGCCTGATCTTCGGAGTTGAAACGCAGTATAAATACGGAATCATACTTGGTGTGCTCGCGGCATTAACATCGTCCATCTTCGGAGTGATAAACGGCTACATGGTTCAGCGCGGACATAACGGAACAACGATTTCTCTTTACGAAATGCTCGGTGGTTTTATCGGGATGACCATTTTTGTGCTGATCGCAAAACCGTGGGATGGGCCATGGCTTGAAATGTCGGAAAGTGATTTGTATTACATGCTTATTCTTGGCATTGCTGCCACCACAGTTCCTTTCCTCATCAGCCTGTACATTTTAAAAACGGTGAGTCCGTATACAGTTTCACTTACTTTAAATCTTGAAACGGTTTACGGGATCATACTTGCCTATTTTATTTTTGATGAGGAGGAACAGCTCACCGGTTATTTCTACTTAGGTGCGGCTATTATTTTATCTACTGTTTTTTTGAATGCGTGGATGAAAATGAGAAACAGCAGGGTTACCAACAATTAATTAACCGTTTTAATTGTGTAGAGGTGCTTCCCCAATATTCCTCAACTAGTTTTTACACAATATTTCTAATTAATTGATTACCAACATAGATACGTGTGGCATAATTTTCCGATAAGCAGGGAAAACTAATACCCGCTTGTAACCCGGGTCTAAAAAAAACTCACACTATGAAAAAGCTAGTCATTTTAGGCTGTTTCCTGCTTGCTAACACATTTGCCTACTCGCAGGATGCGCTTACTCCAAAAACATCTAAGTTCTCTATCGGACCGACAGTTGGTTTTGGTCACTCTTACATCATGCCTTACCACAGTGAATTTTTTCCATCATGGAATGTTGGTCTGACATCCACCTATGCACCATATGAGCACTTCGGAATCGGTCTTGATGTGCGTTACTCAGCTGAAGGTGCAAGATTGAAAATAGAAGACGGAACACGTACATCTGAGATCAACTATATCCGTGTACCTGTTAAGGCGATTATTTTCTTCCGTTCATACGAAGATGATTTCCGTCCGAAATTAACTGTTGGACCAAGCTTCGGATTTATGGTTTCAGAAAGCGATCCGTATGATGCTAAAGTTTGGCCATTCGATGCAGGTGTAAATGCATCTTTAGGATTTAACTATCGCCTTAAATCAGCAATCTGGCTGAATACAGATATAAATTTCTACCAGGGACTTACCGACGTTCGTAAAGAATCAGGTGTTCAGGAAAGAAATGGAAATATTGGCCTCAATCTCGGCATAGCCTTCGGGTTATAAACGACAGCAATATTGGTCAAAAAGAAAGCCGCTCTCTAAAAAAGGGCGGCTTTTGAGTTACCCCTAACCTGAAGGTCAGGGGTAAACTGAGTTTTTCTATTCTATCTCCATCCTTCAGGTTGGAGATAGAAAAAACTCAGTTTTTAACGAACACTTTGTTTGTAGTTGCACTGTCGGTTGCAACACGCAACAGGTACATTCCCGATGCTAATTCTTCAATTTCGATTTGTTTTTGAAGTTGGCCGGATGAAGCTGTAAAAACAGTCGCGCTTAAAACACGTCCGGAAAGATCCATCACTTCGATTGTTATTGCTGTTGCTGATAACAAATAACAATCGATCGTCAGTTGATCTGTTGCAGGATTCGGAAAAATGGTAACCGGAAGATTTACGAATTGCTCTTCAACACCAACAAGATTTACGTTTACTGTATCACAAAAAGTTCCGACACACCCTGTTGGAGTGGTGATGGTAAGGCAAACTGTATATGTTCCGGAAGCGGTGTAAGTGTGATTGGCAAGAAATCCTGTTCCCAATGGTGAGCCGTCACCGAAATCCCAACTGTAGGAACTTTGAAAATCGAATGGTGAAGCGGTGAAAAGATAGGCGCCGCCGAAACCTGTAGCAGTAAAGGATGGAACGCAGGTTGGTGGAATTACAATGATCACGGTATCGCAAAATTGATCGCTGCAGCCGGTGGAAGAATCAGTTACTGTAAGACAAACAGTGTAAGTGCCGGATGCCATGTATTGATGTGTGGTAATAAAACCTGTTCCCGCAGGTGAACTGTCGCCGAAATCCCAGGTGTAATCCCAGTTAAAATCAAATGGTGCTGCAGTAAAAGATTGATTGCCTGTGCTGATTTCTGCATTGGTAAATGTTGCGCTGCAGCTTGCCGGCGCGATGTAAACGTAAATGAGCTGACAAAGTGTATCGACACAAACTCCACCTGTATCACCGACAACCAAACAAACATTGTAATAGCCGGTTGAATCATACATGTGCGAAGGTGCAGCGCCTGTTCCTGTATTGGAATCACCGAAATCCCATGCGTAATTCAACAACCCGGAAACCGGCTGCGCCTGGAAGTCAACATTACCATTTGTCGTATCAACAGTATATGTCCACGAAGGATTAAAACCGTTGCTGATATAAATTGTGTCGGAATATGAATCCGAACAAAAAGAAGTAGTGAAAATGTTCAGCGTCACAACATATTGACCGCAGACTTCATAAATATGTTGCGGATTTTGTTGTGTTGACGGAGCTGATTGATCTCCGAAAGTCCAGAACCAACCGCTGATGGTACCGCTGGAAGTGCTGGAAGAATCAGAAAAGTCATAAGTGTTTCCTGAATTTGTATAAGAGAAATCGGCATTGCATTGTGCATTTGCGTTAAAGGAGAAAACAAGTGCAACAAGGAAAAGGAAAATGTGTTTCATGAGGGGAACGAATTACTAAGGGAACGAATTACGAATCAAGGCGAATATACGAATCTTGAAAATATCTTTTTGTATGTAAATTTCTAAGGCTTTCGCTTTTCCCCTTCTCGCGTAGGCACAGGGTCACAAAAGGAAAAGCGGAGAAAATGGCGATGAAAAGTCATTCGTATATTCGCCTTGATTCGCCTGGCTGCTGCCGCGCTGGCTGTGTTTTGGCAGCGGAAAATTCGTTCCCACTCCCTTGCTGCTTTTTTAACGCGGGGACGCAGGGACGCAAAAGGAAACGCGGAGAAATTAACATAAGAATTCGCTCCCTTATTGCTTTCGTATATTCGTTTTGATTCGTAATTCGTTCCCGCTCCCTTTTTCGCGGTATTCGTTTTCATTCATGATACGTTCACCGTTTATCGCTTTTATGAGGTGGGATTCTTTTTGCTATTCTTTTAACGCCAAGACGCGGGGGCGCAAAAGAAAACGCGGAGAAATTAACATAAGAATTCGCTCCCTTATTGCTTTCGTATATTCGTTTTGATTCGTAATTCGTTCCCCTTCGTATCTTTGCACTGTGAATTCATTCCTTCCCTACTCGAATAGTCTTACTTCTTATAGCCGCTTCAAAACGCGCGTAGTAAATATCGGCGATGTTCCGATGGGAGGAGATTTTCCAATTCGTTTGCAATCAATGACAACTACCGACACGCTGAATACAAAAGCGACGGTAGAACAATCAATTCGTATGATCGAAGCGGGTTGTGAATATGTTCGTATCACCGCGCCGAGCATGAATGAAGCACGCAATTTGGAAAATATTAAAAAGGAGCTTCGTAACCGCGGTTATAATACACCACTTGTTGCTGATATTCATTTTACTCCAAATGCCGCAGAGCTTGCTGCACGAATTGTGGAAAAGGTTCGTGTCAATCCGGGTAATTACGCCGACAGGAAAAAATTCGAGCACATTGAATATACGGATGTCAGTTACGATTCGGAATTAGCACGCATCCGCGAACGTTTTATTCCGCTGATAAAAGTCTGCAAAGAATATGGCACTGCGATGCGTATCGGCACCAATCATGGTTCATTAAGCGATCGCATTTTAAGTCGCTATGGTGATACGCCGTTGGGAATGGTTGAATCGGCGATGGAATTTTTGCGCATTTGCGAAGAGGAAAATTATCACAGCATTGTGCTTTCCATGAAGGCGAGCAACACGCAGGTGATGGTGCAGGCGTATCGTTTGCTGGTGCAGCACATGATAAAAGCAGGGATGAATTATCCGCTGCATTTGGGTGTGACGGAAGCAGGAGATGGTGAAGACGGAAGAATTAAATCAGCTGTCGGAATCGGAACTTTATTGGAAGATGGGCTTGGTGATACCGTTCGTGTTTCGTTGACAGAAGATCCGGAGTTTGAAATTCCTGTGGCGAAAATGCTTGTGGATCGTTATGCAAACCGGAACGCACACACAGCCATCGAGGAAATAAAAACAGAAGCTGAAAAAATTATTCTGCCTTATTCTCCTTACGAATACAATCGCAGAACGACGCATGCAGTTC
>JBKJMR010000159.1:0-2594 GCA_046596275.1 Bacteroidia bacterium
TCTTTTCAATCGTGCCTTTCGGGTTGATCAATTCAACATGAACAATATCACTTTTTTTCGAAGGCTTTAATGACTGACCATTGCGAATAAAAACAGAAAGCCACATTGTTTCTCCGGGAGAATACATTGGCTTATCCATTTGCACATAAAGACGATCTTCAGGAAGCTGCTTATTATACGCAGTAAGTTTTTCTTTTACCGATTTGATAAATTCATTTTCCATCGCCAGCTGGTAATATCCTTCGGGATACATCCACGCAATAACTGAAAACAGTATAACTGCAACAGTGCCGATGATCAGTCTTTTTTTAGTAGTTGCTTTGTCCATGGTGCTTATTTTAAAAAGATAAATTTTGCTTTAACACCATTAGGATGCGTTCCGAAGCAGAATTCCACACGATCACAGCTTAAATTTTTCGGAAAAACTATTTTTGGCTGTAAGTAGCTGTTAGTCAATGGGCACAAAATAAAAAAGGGTTTGATATTCCAATGAGGAATAACAAACCCTTTAAGAAATTTATAAGAGAATCAGTACTGAACGAACTGATTTGAAATATCCATGATCAATTCATAATATGTTTTTCCTGCGGCAGTTTTTTCAGCAATATAAATGGAGACCTTGTATTTAGGTAATTGTGGTTTCAGATTATCACCCATGTATTTTAAATTGTGAATCGTTTGACCTTCTGTATAAGAAACTGCGACGCAATTTAAATGTGGTAAACCCGATGCATCTGTTGTGGATGTATAAGTAAATACAGTTCCCATGCATCCCGGTAATCCGTTGGCCAACTGGTTGTATGCACTTTCAACTTCTGCTTTTGTTCCGCGAGCAATTATGCTTGAATAAAAAAGCGAGCCAAGCGTACTTACAATTTTGCTTTCCTGTGCCGCTTCAGCCATCATCGGTGCGCTCGTTGCATTCGTATTAAGTCCTGTGCTTTCTCCTGTAATGAATTTAAATCCATTATCAGAATGTTTAAGTATGAATCCAATCTTCCAGCAAACATTTTGTTGTGAAGGACAAGTAAGATATTCTTTGAGCGCATAAGAAATGTCAACGAAGAAGCTCATTTTCTCACCGCTCTTTTCTGAAGTAAAAAGAATGCTGAAGTCCATTGTTTTTGGAAATGTTGTATCAAGATCAATTGTACCGGTACGCATATCAAATCGAAGATCGCTTAAGTACTTTTTTTTGTTTCCTTCCAGGTCGATGAACTCCATACACAGATCTTTATACTGCGGACCAAATGCTGAAAAATGAATATTCATCCGAGCGCCTGCCATTACCGCAGCCTGGTGCTCGAAGTAATAACGACCGTCTGCACTTTTAGAACTTCCGGAATGAAGACTATCATGAAAGTGTCGTGTCGCTATCGTTGGTAATTCCTGTGCGCTTGCATTGGTGAAAATGAAGCAGAGTGAAAGCAAACAAATTATCAGGGGAATGTTTTTCAGCGTTTTCATAATTGGGGAAATTGAGGTTGGTATTGGTTGAATAAAGATTGACAATAGGCATGCCAATATACATAGTACAAATGCGCTATTTATCGTAGCACAGACTAATTTCTTACCTTTGCCAACAATTAAATTTTCCCAATGAAAAAGCTTCTCCTTTTTATTTTTGCAATCAGCTCATTTACTGTTTCCGCACAAACCCGCCAATCACTTTTAGCTGCTGCTTTAAAACATTCCAACGCAAGTGATACAACATTCCTGTTGCGTGATTCGGTGCTGCCACATATTTATTATGATGCAGAATCTGATTCTGCAATGCTGGCAGAATTAAAAAATCAGAAATGGATATCGCAGGAAGATGTTGTTTATATGACTGCACAGTTAAAAGGATATAAGCCACATTTATGGTCAGCTGATTCTATTCCGAATGCAAAAATTGTGTCATCGTCAAAAACACCCCGGGCTGCTATCTCCTATAAAAAATCAGTGAAAGCATGGAGCAGCTATTTCAAATATTATAAGTCAGGATACTTTGATGTGTCACAACCAATTTTTTCAAAAGATGGTACGATGGCAATTGTTTACGTAAGCTTCCAGTGCGGCGCGCGTTGTGGAAATGGTGGCGCGACTTTATATAAATTTGAAAAAGGCGTGTGGAAGCCGGTGAAGAATTTGTTTAGCTGGGAGAAATAAAGCTGTTTGTCGCCTTCGATACAATTTTCGAAATTAGAATTTCCAATTCTGATTGCATTTTCATTCGAAAACCACTCAGTCTGACAAGGGAGAAATTGTCTTGTCAGACTGAGTGGTTTTTTGCCAGCCGGAATCTTTCTATTTACCAGAATATTTACCTGGCAAAAAATTGTATCGAAGTCGACAAACAGAAAAATTCTACTTTAGACATCCTTTCAGTGCTGTTTTTATCTTCGCGGGAAACACTTTCTCCACCACAATTTTATCACATCCATTAAATTCAGCAAACTTTTTTAATTCTAGTGAAAATGCTGCAAGAAACGCATCCATATCATCCGGCGCATGTTCGAGATAAAAATTTTTCACATAAAATATTCCTGTCGCACGATCTGCTTTCGGGTCAAATCTTCCAATGAATTTATTGTTGTATAAAACGGGTAGAC
>JBKJMR010000230.1:0-5508 GCA_046596275.1 Bacteroidia bacterium
TTCAAATGTTTACCTCGAAGTTTTTAACCGCTGGGGCAACCAGGTGTACATTTCTTCTGATTACAAAAATGACTGGAATGGACTAGGAGCAGGCGGAGAAATTCTTCCGGATGATATTTATTATTATGTGATGAAGCTTGAAGACGGAACAGTGTTCACAGGATATGTTTCTTTAAAACAAAGAACATTATGAAAAAATTAATTACTTCAGCTTTATTGTGTATGTTGGCGAACTTGTCCTTTGGACAATATAACCCTTTACAAAGTCAATACGTTTTGAACCGTTTAGTTATAAATCCTGCCTGTGCGGGTTCGCAGGGCTATTTATCTACTACAGCAAGCTACCGCAGGCAATGGCTTGGATTTGACGGTGCGCCCGAAACTTATGCATTCACAGCAAGTTCTCCTTTGCGCAATAAGCGCTACAACGTCGGCATTATTGCATCGCAGGATAATATTGCGATAATGCATCAGTCGCATATCGGTTTAATTTACGCTTACCGGATCTTCGCCGGTAAAGTTGCTTTCTCAGCAGGATTTCAGCCGGGAGTAAGCTTTGTGCGGAATTCCTGGAATGAAATTAAAACCACCACGCAGGGAGATGCAGCTTACCAGTCTGCAGAAACTGTTGTAAATTTTGACATGGGTTACGGCCTTTATCTCCAGTCAAAAAGATTTTTCCTCGGCTTCAGCAGCGCAGCTAAATTTTACCAGAAATCAAATCCGCTTCGTGGCGATCAGCCTGTAATTCTTGCGAATGCTGGTTATACCTTTGGCGATCCGAAAAAAACAGCCGTAACGGTTTCGGCACTTGGCCGGTATATGCTAAAAGGTTTTTACCAGGCTGATCTGAATGTTGTTGCAACACTTCGCGACAGAATTTCTATCGGCGCTTCTTATCGCCACAAAGATGCGGTTGTAGGAATTATGCAATTAAAAATTAACGACCAGCTGAACATCGGCTATTCGTACGATTACACGCTTTCCAGCTTAAGCAGCTATTCATCCGGTACCCATGAGCTGCTTCTGAGGTATGATTTTTCATTCCGGGTGAATTCAAAAAGTCCCCGAGTCCCCTGATAATATGTTAAAGTTTAGTTTCATAATGATCATCAGTTCGCTGTTCAGTATAATTCCGCTTAAATCGCAGGATGACAAAAATCATCTTGCCTCGATTTTTTCGGATACAGCTATTGTGCGGTGTTCAAAGATAAATACCAATACAAAAGACTCTGATTTCGGAGTTACAAAATATAAATCAGGATATGTTTTTACTTCCTCGCGCAATGAGCAGCTAGGCGTAAACTACTATTCTGACGATACGCTGGCACCATTATTGGATCTCTATTATTTTCATAAGCAAGATTCTGTAAAATTTTCTAAACCAAAGCCATTCGCGCACGAGCTGAATACAAAATACAATGATGGACCTGCGACATTTTCACATGATGGAAATACAATAGTGTTTACGAGGAACGTACCCGCCCCGCCAAAAGCAGACAGCGCATTCCGGATGAAGCTGACGTTGATGATCAGTCATTTTAAGAAAGGAAAATGGCAAAAGGCCGAACTGCTTTCGTGTTGTACGGAAGGATGGAATTATACACATCCTTGTTTTTCGCCGAACGACAGTGTGATTTATTTTACATCCGACAGCCCGGGAGGGTATGGCGGACTTGATATTTATTATTCGCGAATAACAGCCGCAGGATGGAGTCCGCCCACCAATCTCGGGAACAAAATAAATACTGAATACAATGAAGAATTCCCTTTCTGTTCCGGATCGGGAAATTTATATTTTGACAGTGACCGCCCGGGTGGTGTTGGAATGCTTGATATCTATGCCTGGGATATGCGTGATTCAACTTACACATTTCCGCAGATCATAAAAGGTTCGGTCAATTCTGCTGCTGATGATTTTGGATTCTGGTATTCTGAAGTTGATGCAGAAGGTTTTTTCTCTTCCAACAGAAACAACAGCTTAGCTGATGATGATATTTATTTTTTCAAAATAGATTGGCCCAACGCCCTCAGCTTTGACACACTCCGCGAACCTGCGCTTTGTTATGAATTTTACGAAGAAGCAAGCGCTGCATTAATTGATACAGTTGACATGGCGTATGAATGGACGTTCAGCGACGGTGAAATTCTGCGTGGCTACAGCGTTAAAAAATGTTTTGACACATTGGGAACTTACACCGTGAGCCTCGATATCCGCGATAGTTCAAGCGGTGAAATGTTTATCAGTAACAGGATGACGTATGACCTTGATATTCTTCCTCCGAACCCGATCACCGTTTTTATGGCTGATACTTTTTTCAGCCATCAGCCAATGGTGATCCATTCGGAAAATGCGGCAACAAATGGTTACAAAGTCCATGGCGTCTATTTTGATTTTGGTAATGGTTATCGATCCCGCGGAACATCTGCAAGTCATACCTACTACCAAAAGGGAACCTATTATCCGCTGATTCTTTTTCGTGTCACAGATGAATCCACCGGAACGCAGGAATGCCGGGGTGTGATAAAGAAAGTAATAGTGCTATAAAAAATTATATGAAGAACCTCATAACTCAGATCTTACTATTCTTCGGATTTATTCCGTTGTCACTTTTCGCGCAGCCCGCCCCCGCGCTCGATCAGAATTTTCCTTACCTCGTTACATTCGGAAATAAAGCCGATAAAAGCTGGGGCGATGATGATTTTGTTCAGACCTTTTTCTTTTCTGTTCCAACTTCCTGCAATCAGCCCGTCTACATTCGCGTGTTTGATCCGAATGTAGGTGGTAAAATAGATGAGAACCGAGGCGGATTTAATACACGCACAAAATTTACCGTTTACGGAGGAACAGGTGCGCATTCAAATCCGGATGCACGAAAACATGATCCTGTTGGAAATTTCCGCAGCGGTGTACAGCTTGCTACAAAAACATTCGCAGCAGATACTGCTTTTGATTCCAAATGGTATACGTTCGGACCATTCAGTCCTGTTGAAGGTGAATTACAGCCTGATTATGGCGGATATGTTTTTAAAATTCTCATTGAAGGATTAGATGGTGATGATGGTAACCTCTACAAAATGTATTTGTCATCGAAGAAAGACGTCAACACCGATATTGAAGGCGGAAATACATTTACTTATGAATTCAGCCTGCGCATGTCTGACCAGGTTGGAACTATCGCTCATCTTTATCCTTTTATAACAAGCGATGTTGTATCAGTAAAAACATTTGTGTTCGACTACGATGGCGATGGAATGATACGTACCGTTTCTGTTGCAGTCAAAGGAGAGATTTTCCGTCCGAGAGGAGATGGCACATGGGCCGACACACTTCATAATACACTGAAAGAGGAATTTAATACTTCGCTTGACATCCAATTTATCAAGCAAAATAATGTAAAGAACAATAATATTGTAATTTACATTACCAACCAATATGGTGAGATGCTTCCATTTTACACCGTTCCTATTGGAGGAGTCCCGAAGTACAAATATAAAATCGGCGTGAAGCCTTCCAAGTAATTATGAGCTATAACCTCAGGCACCGATTTATTGTTCTGTTTATTTTTCTCAGCCATTTTATTTACGCGCAGGTTTTTTCCAGCCGTATTTACAATGAAGAAAAAGGATTGACGGGTAACTTTATTTTTTCGCTTGCGCAGAATAATAATGGTGTGCTCCAGATCGGCACCGAAAAAGGGTTGATTGGATTTAACGGTGATCAGTTTTCAAGTCTTCGCATGGCACAGGGATTAGCAGAAGACCAGGTTTCGAGCGTCTTTGTAGCGAAGAATGGAATTACCTGGATCGGACATTTTCAAAAAGGCATCGCGTGCATGTCAAGTGGTTTGATCAGCATCATTGATTCTACTGCGCGCACTGCAGGACGTATTACAGCGATTGCAGAAGATAAACATGGAAACATCTGGGCGACGCCTGCGGGAAAAGGATTGGTGCGTGTAAATGCCAATTCACGCAAAGTAAATTTTCCCGGCGATACAACAAGCTCCTTCGATGTCATGCTTTTTGATTCGGGCGGAAGAATGATCCTCGGATCTGAAAATGGTATTGAAGTTTACAATGTGCAGGCCGACGGAAAACTTTTCGTGCTCGAGCGATTTCCTGAAACCCAGGGAAAAAAGATCGATGCGGCATGCATGGGAAAGTTGTATGGAAAAGAAGTTCTTTTTGTTTGCATCAACGGCGATGGTTTGTATTGTTTCAGGAATGATAAAGGCGATTACAATTTAGTTTCTGTTGTAAAAACAGAATTGAATTGTGTCGATATGAATTTTTCATCCATCGCTTCCACACAAACCAATGATGTATGGATCGGTACCATCGGCGAAGGTTTACGCAGGGTAAGCTTTAGCTCAGCATTTTTTCCGTTGCGTACGGATGCGTTTCGTATGACGGATGGATTGCCGGATGATAATATCAAATCCTTACTGGTAGATTTTGAAAATAATCTCTGGGTCGGAACATTCGGTCATGGTCTTGTTGAAGTTCCGTATACCGTTTTCCGTTTTTATACATTAGGTAACGGGTTGATCAAACCCGAAGTGAATTGTGTTGTGAAAGATAATCTCGGCGCATTCTGGCTGGGAAATAACAGCGGCATAACGCGTTTTATGAAAGATAATTCTGCAAAGCCGCGATTTTATAACCAGGAAAATGGCTTTACATCAACAAAAGTAAATTGCCTCGCTGCCGACCCTAGCGGAATGGTTTGGATCGGTACGGATGGTGCAGGAATTTTCAGATTAAATCCGTTAACTGAAAAATTTGAAAATATTTCGCAGAAATTTCATTTGAATTCAATGATCGTCAACAGCATCACTGTTCCTACAGACGGAAGAGTAATGATCGGAACAACGGACGGACTTTACATTTACAGGATCGCTGAAAACACTTTTTCTTATTACACCACGATGGAAGGATTGCTGCACAATAATATTCAGCAGCTATATACGGATCACAATAATAATGTTTGGTTTTCTTCTTCCGGTACGCCGCCTTACATTTTAAAAAATGATGAGATAAAACCTTTCTTCGATATTGAGAAAATACGTGGATATAATATCAACGGTGTATACGAAGATATCCAGCGCACTTCCTGGATTGCAACGGATGGTGATGGTATGTTTGCTTATAATGGCAAAACATTCCGCCAGTATAATTCGGCGAATGGTTTGAAGTCGTCGAATTGCACCGGTGTAATTGCGGATAACAACAATATTCTTTACGTAACGCATAAAACAGGGATAAGCCTTAAATTCCCGGAGGACTCCATGTTTTATACGTTTTCAGGTTATGACAATCGTTTGTTTGATGCAATTAATCCGTTTGTGTATAAAGACAACGACGGAGTTATTTATTTCTGTTCGGCTGACGGACTGATTGAAATTACTTCGCAGGATAAATCGTATTTGAAAGCGCGCCCGCATATTTCGCTTGCAAAATTATTTATCAATGGAAGCGAACTTTACCCGAGGAATGAAATTTTTC
>JBKJMR010000456.1:0-5464 GCA_046596275.1 Bacteroidia bacterium
TTGGAAGTTCTGCCAGCGATGAAATGTCATTTGCTTCACCGGCAATTCTTAATATTGCCGTCTCGCCAACTTCAATTGTGTCCCTGTCAAGCGAAATTGTCATATGCTGTGCAGGCAAAAAAACACCACCCAGCAAAATAAATCCTGCGGTTAAAAAGCATGCAAATATGTGAATTGATTTTCTCACCAATCTTTTTCGTTACTCTCGCTAACAGCACCTGATTTTTTAAGTGAATTCATTTTGTTCCGTGTTTTTCGTTCTTCATCTTTAAGTGCATCAAGCATGCGTTGTGCCTCATCTTTGCTCATCGATGGTTGCGTTTTGTTGCCAGGAGAAGGTTTACTCTTTTGTTTATCCTGGGAACCGTCTTCATTTTTTTGCTGCTGATTTTTTTGATTCTTTTTATCCTTTTGGTTCTTCTGATTTTTATTAGGAGGAGGTTGTCGCGCTTTTTGTTTTGCCTGAGCGAAAGCAAGGTTATGACGTGTTTGCTCATCCTTTGGATTCAATTTCAATGCTTGCTTATATGCGTTAATGCTTTCCTGATATTTTTCCTGCTGTAACATTGCATTACCGAGGTTATGCCAGGATTTTGCAAGCGAGTCAGGATTAATGCCTGATGTTGATTCAGCATATGCACGTTCTGCTTCTGCATACTTTTTCTGACGATAAAGAGCATTACCGAGATTATAATTAGCAGTTGCATATGAAGTGTCGGTTTTTACACCTTCTCTATAATGTCGTTCAGCAGTGGGAAAATCTTTTTTCTTAAAACTTTCATTTCCATTACGTGTGTTTTTCCAACCATCCTTAGGTTGTATAGAATCTTGTTGTGCATGTATTTTCATTACACAAGAAGAAATGAAAAGTAAAATTATAAACGTTGCTTTCATGATCGACGGGAATTGAATTCATTTCTTTTTCCTGCGGGTAACAAGGCTTCAATTAAAAACAATAATAATGAGGCAAGCAGTAGCCATGGAAAAATCGGAGTGTAGGTAGTATATTTCCATGTTTCTTTTGTTGTCTTGCTTAATCCCTGGAGCATGCTATATACTTTATTCACTCCGATATCTGCATTCGAAGCATGTACATAAATTCCTTTTCCTTCGACAGCGATGCTTTTTAAGATATTTTCATTGAGCTTAGTAATAACGTCCTGGCCATTTTTATCTTTTTTATTACCTACAAGATTTCCTTTTTTATCGAATTCGGGAATTGTGGAACCATTTGTTGAGCCAATTCCTATAGTACATAGGATAATGCCATCTTCCGCAGCCACTGCAGCAGCTTCCGTTGCATTATCTTCATGATTTTCACCATCAGAAATTAAAATAATTGCTCTACCGCGGGATTTATCTATATCTCCAAAAGATTTTCGGGCGTTCTCAATTGCATTTCCAATAGCAGTTCCCTGTATTGTAATCATTTCAGAGTGTATAGACTGAATTAACATTTCACCGGCATCGTGATCCTCCGTCAGAGGTAAGCATCGGTAAGCCTTTCCTGCAAAAACAATAACACCGATTCGATCATTACTCATTGTATTGATCATTTGCTCAAGTGCCAGTTTTGCTCTTTCAATCCGGCTTGGTTGAATATCTGTTGAATTCATGCTATTGGAAACGTCCAACACTACTATAACATCAATACCTGTTAAAGAAATTTTTTCTTTTCCACCACCAATTCTCGGCCCGCTGATTGCAAAAATCAGTAAGGTTATTGCCGCAAAAAATAAAATAAAATGCCAACGACGGAGTGATGGATTATTCCCAACCAACAAATTTTTTATAAGTGTACTCTCTGAGAATTTAAGGATGCGACTTTTTCTTTTTTGAACAGAATGTATCCAGAGCAACGCAACCGGAAGTGCGAGCACAAATAATAAAAGCATCCAAGGATATTCAAAACTCATGTCAGACTATCAAATGTGGTATACCGCAGTGTAAATTCAAGGAGAAGAAAGCATAGCGCGCAAAGAAGAAATGGTAAAAACTCCTCTTTTCGTTGTTCAGCGCCTTTCTTATCAAATTCAGTTTTTTCCAATAGATTAATTTCAGAATATATCCGTTCCAGATTTTTCTGATCTGCTGCCCGGAAGTATTGACCGCCTGTAATTGTGGCAATTTCCAAAAGCATTGCCTCATCAATATTAACATCCTGATATTGCATTTGAAAACTGCCATCAGGATTTTGAGAAGTGGGAGCAAGTACCTTTCCTTCTGTTGAGCCCATGCCAATTGTGTAAACACGCACATTAAAGGTCTTTGCAATTCTCGCAGCGTCGATAGGTTGAATTAAACCAGACATATTTGCACCGTCAGTAAGAAGAACTACAACTTTACTCTTTGCAGGAGTATTCTTTACGCGTTCAACCCCTTTTGCCAAACCCAATCCTATTGCAGTTCCAACCTCGTATAGACCTGTATTGAGAGTAATGTTTGAGATTAATATTTTTAATGCTTCGTGGTCTGTAGTAAGCGGACAAACCGTGAATGCTTCTCCACTAAATACAACTACACCAATCCGATCATTACCACGTTCTTCAACAAAACTTATTGCTTGTTGTTTTGCAGCTTCCAAACGATTTGGAAGAAAGTCATGCGCATCCATGCTACCTGAAATATCAAGGACCAACATGATGTCTATGCCTTCGCCATGTTTTTGCTTAAATCCTGCACGCGACTGCGGCCGTGCAAGCGCCACAATTAAAAAAATAATTGCAATAACGCGGAAGAGATATAAAATGCTTCTCCATTTTACGATAGAAGGTGCTGTTGTTCCTTTCAGATATTGAAAAGAAGAAAGTGACAGCGCAGGCCTTCCTCTTCCTGCTAAATAATAGATGAGAATGGCTAACGGCGGAATTGCCACGAGGAACCAAAGCACCCAGGCCCATTCAAAAATTATATTGTACCACCAGGCTATCATTTCGTTTCAGTTATTGGTGGTGTTGGTTCAGGATACACAGCGGTTGCTTCTACGAATTGCATTGCCAGCTGAAGCATGTTTTCATTTTCTTGTGCGGCAGGAATTTCTTTTCCGAATTTCACTAAATCGGCTGTGCGCAATACTCTTCCGAGGAACATCATTGCGCTTGCATCTGCACGAAGTCCGTGAAGTGTTTGAATAATTTCTGCAGTGGTCATTTCTCTTGCATGAATGCGATAACGTTCAACGATCCACGCACGCAGAATTTCGGTGAGCGCGATATGATATGCTTTGAGCTCGCCGTGCATCCATTGTTTTTTTCTGCCCAGTTCTGCGAGCTGCTCCAATACTTTTTCGTGTGGTAAAAGCAGCATTGAAGGATCGGGCGTAACAGGAAGCGGTTTCTTTTTTCTTGTGAGAAACCAGATCAACGCGATGATTCCGAGCAGCACAATGCCACCGGTCGCCCAAATCCACCATGCGATTGGTTTGCTCTGTTCAACAATGGGTGGAGCAGCAGGAACATCGTAAATGTCTTTGATGTCTTTGATCGGTTTTGTTGTATCGACAGCGACAGAGACAACATGCAGCTCGACAGGAAGTGTTTCAATCGCTTCATTGTCGACATAAAACTTCATTGACGGAATCACATACATTCCTGAGTCGAATGCGGTGATGTAAAAAGAACGCGACTGTTCATACAAGACTGAAGCACGATCTGCAAGCACGGTGTGAATGGAATCAGTTCTGATAATTTCCACTCCGCGCGTAATTGTATCCTGGAATTCCGGCCACACAACAATGGATTTATTTGTGCCTTCCTGGTAACGCACGGCAAGCTTCAATTCGACATGCTCGCCAATACGAATTTCGGATTTTATCAATACGGCTTCTGCATCTAAGCGTTGCGCGAAAATAAATTTGCCGGAAAAGAGCAGCAGGAAAAAAAGTATGGCAGTTGATTTTTTCATATCAGCTCCGTTTCTCCCTTTTGCGGAATAACGCAGATAAAGTTTTTATATACTGGTCGCCTGTCGGAATATGTGCGGCGTCGACACCGCTTTTTTTGAAAATATCATCCATCCACAAACGGTGCATGCGCGATGTGCGTGCATACCGTTCACGAACTTTTACATCGGAAGTATCGACCCAAAGTAATTCGCCGGATTCAGGATCCATCATTTGCACGAGACCGATATCAGGTAATTCCAACTCGCGCCGGTCATACACATGCAATGCAACCACATCGTGACGGCGATTTGCAATTTTCAACGCATCATCAAAAGCGCCGCTCATAAAATCGGAGATCACAAAAACAATGCAGCGGTTCTTGATCACGTTCGTACAATATTCAAGAGCGCCTGCGAGATTTGTTCCGTTTCCTTTCGATTTAAATTCAAGCGATTCGCGGATGATGCGCAGGATATGAGATTTTCCTTTTTTAGGCGGAATAAATTTTTCTACGATGTCGCTGAAAAAAATCACACCCGCTTTATCGTTATTCTTCATTGCTGAAAAGGAAAGCACCGCAGAAAGTTCTGTGATGAGCTCTTTTTTCAATTGTGCGTGTGTTCCGAATGCGCCTGAATAGCTTACATCTACCAGCAGCATAACGGTAAGCTCCCGTTCTTCCTGGAAAATTTTTACATACGGATGATTAAAGCGTGCAGTAACATTCCAGTCGATGGTACGCACTTCATCACCCGGCTGGTATTCGCGCACTTCAGAAAAAGTCATCCCACGGCCTTTGAAAGCGCTGTGGTATTCGCCCGAAAAAACCTGGGTAGTGAGCCCACGTGTCTTCAGTTCGATCTGACGTACTTTTTTTAAAATGTCGATTGTTTCCATATGGAAAAAAGGTGACGGGTGACGGGTGACAGGTGACAGGTGACGGGTGGCAGGTGACAAGTGACTGGTGGAAAGTGAAGTTTTTTTTTATACTTGTCACTTGTCACTTGTCACTGTTTCCCATTTACGGTACTTGTACTGCTGCTAAAACGTCGCGGATGATATTTTCGGTGGTGATGTTTTCTGCTTCTGCTTCATAGGTGAGTCCGATGCGGTGACGAAGCACGTCGTACGCTACTGCGCGGATATCATCGGGAATTACAAAGCCGCGGTGTTGTAAGAAGGCATATGATTTTGCGGCTTGCGCGAGGCTGATGGATGCGCGTGGTGATCCACCAAAAGAAATCATGGATTGCAATTTCTGCAGGCGATATTCTTGCGGGAAGCGTGTTGCAAAAACGATATCGACAATATATTTTTCAATTTTCTCATCGAGATAAACGTCCTGCACTACGCTGCGTGCGCGGAGAATATCTGCTGGTGTGAGAATTGGTTTTACTGGCGTGCGTACGGCAGAAAGCTGCTGGCGAATGATGTGCTGCTCTTCTTCGCGTGTTGGATATTTGATAACGACTTTGAGCATAAAACGATCGACTTGCGCTTCGGGTAAGGGATACGTTCCTTCCTGCTCGATCGGATTCATGGTTGCCAGCACTAAAAACGGATCGGGCAATTTGAATGTTT
>JBKJMR010000528.1:0-5571 GCA_046596275.1 Bacteroidia bacterium
AGTCCGTCAACACTCACCATATAGATCCCGTTTGCACAGGATTCAGGCAATTGGATCGTTTGGATACTTTCGCCCGGTTGCAGCTCAATAAACTGTTCCGAAATCAGCTTCCCGAAAACATCAGCGATACGGATATGCACCGTTTCTCCTGAAACAGAATTCAGGTTAACCGTAAATGTTCCTTGCGAAGGATTAGGATAACTGCTAAGAGCCGGAATTTGATTTTCATTTTCATTGATTGCTCCCGGCGATGAATAACGCAGAATTGTTCCGTTATCTCCCACTGTCCATCCCGCAAAATTATCCACGAAATAAACACTGCGCATCCAGCTGATGATAAATGTGGGTTGCACCGTCCAGGTTGCGCCGCCGTTAACTGTATTTACGATCGAACCTGAATCACCAACAGCCCAGCCGATAAGTGGCGAAGGAAACATAATGCTTCTCCATGCATGTACAGCAGGTGTATTTTGTGTGGTCCAGGTTGTGCCACCATTTACTGTATTAAACAATGCACCCGTTGCACCACTTGCCCAACCAATCATTGAAGAGGTGAACATCACTGAATACAAATTTTGTGTTGTGGGTGTTACCTGAGGTGTCCATGTTGAGCCACCATTTATCGTGTGCAGAATAAATCCTTGTGATGAAGGTGATGATGATCCTGCAGCCCAGCCATTAACTGCGTCTGTGAAATGAATCGAAAATATGGCTTGCGTGGTGGTGCTCGTTTGTGGTGCCCAGCTTAAACCTCCGTTGATAGTTTTAAGAATCGTTCCTGCTTGTCCTGCCGCCCAACCCAACAACGTAGTTACAAAATGCACAGAACGCAATTGATTTGTTGTGCCGCTGGTTTGTGCGGTCCAGCTGTTTCCACCATTCGAGGTATGAATAATTTTTCCGTTATCACCCACTGCCCAGCCATTATTCAAATCTGCAAAATGAACACTTCTCAAATTATCCGTGACCGGTGTAGTTTGCGCAAACCAATTTTGTCCGCCATCATTTGTATGTTCAATAAAACCGGTAAATCCGCAAGCCCAACCATTATTCACATCAACAAAATGCACGCCGGTAAGATCGATTGTATTCACTCCTGTTTGCGGCACCCACGATTGTGCATTCACAAATAAGCAAATAAATAAAGCAGATAAAGAGAAGAAGTGTTTCATGCAGGAAGCGGGTTTTGGTTTCACTGCAAGATAACAGAATTTAATTTATTTACTGAATGCTTACTGAAGGACCATCGCACAGTTTAATAACTCCACTTCCTCGTAAACGAATTATAAAAACTCAGACCGACCTTCCATGTCACCGTCGGCTTTACAAATGTATTATCCGCGGTCACCGCAAAAACGCCAAGACGGAACAATTGTTTTCTTATCCGGATAACACGTTCAAGTCCCACGAAAAATTCTTCATGATAAAAATTCTGGCTCGGGATCATCACCACACCACCTCCGATCGAAGTGGTGATCTTTAATTTATTGATGAACGGAATTTTGCTTGAGAAACATCCTTCGAAATGATGAATGTAATTCACCCGGAAATAAGCATTCGGCGTATTCAGCGTCGGACCTAATAGCTGGAACGAACGGATCGGATCAGAAAAAATGAAAGAGTCTGAACCGCGGAAATATTTATACTCCAGCACACGCAGGTCTTTTTTATTTACGAATGCGCCTGCCAATACATTCCAGTTGCTGGTTCCGAAACGCGCAAATTTAAATTCGTCCGCCGAACCGAATTCGATATAATCAAAGTTCACTTCGCTGCCGAATAAACCCGGGATTCCCTTGCGGTATAAAAAACGGATCTCCGGGTATTTTGTTCCGAGAATTATTTTCCGGTGCTTCTTGATAATATATTTCTGGCGGAAACGGTATTTGAATTCAAGACGTATTTCCGATTTTACATAACGTTCAAAATCCGTCGGCGTATTCAGCGCACCGAAAACCTGCGTCGACCATACTTCCAGTCGCATTCCTGTAATCGGGAATTGGTCACTGTATTCAAATGTAAGCTCACCGAATAATCCGTTTACCAGCTCCATCCGCTGCGCCACGCTGAATTGTTTTGTTCGCACATAATTGCTCCTGCTGAAAACTGAAGACAATGAAGCAAAATTATTGATCATGTCGTAATAATCTCCGAAGCGAACGAAGGTTCTCACAAAACGCAATGGAATGTACGTGAGTCCAACACCAACTTTTCCACGCACATCCTTATTCAAAAAACCGTAATCAACCTGCCCGTCCGTTTCAAGCGTCATTCCATTAGTAAAATCTTTGTTGAAATAACCGCCCACCTTATGTCGATAGCCACCCACACCAAACGGAACCAGCTGCGCAATCAGCGGATCAACGCCCCACTCTGTTCCATTCACACGATTACGATGACCAACACCATTGATCAAAAAGCTCCAGATGTTGATGTGATTAAATGCAGAATCAATTGAATTTAAATATTTCGGACTTTGATAATAAGCAGCAAGACTATCGGCTTCGCTGATGTAATTAATTTCTTTTTCGTCGAGTGAAATAGTCCGGTGCTCCGACCAGTACAAGCTGTCTTTATCAAATGCATCGTCGGCATAACGTTTTACTTCATCAGTAAATAATTTCGGCGGCAAAGTTCCGTTCACCACGTAATCCGAATGATCAACACGTGTGTTCCCTACAATATTAAATTTTCCATCGCGTATCGTGTACATAAATTCGCGGCGCACAGGAAGAAAAATCCCGGGAGCCACTTCCGAATAATCCTGTATCACGCAAAACTCTTTGCAGTATAAAAGCACATCTTCGTTCACGCACAAATTCACCGAAACAATTGCCCAGCTTCCCTCCTGCACAAATATCAACCCTGAAAATAATGCATCCGATTTGAAAAGCGGGCTCACACCTATTTTGTAAATCAGCCGGCCGTTTTCCATAATAGAATCGAGCAGCTCAAAACGATAATTCAAAAACGCAGTTCCCGCAGCCGGCGACAAAAGCGGACGATTACACAATGCCGGAACATCCAACTGATTTTTATAAAAATTAAAATCACCACTCTGCGCATCTCTCACCAGCAGGTACGGATTTTCATCTTCATATTGCACCGGCGCTATTTCATGCTCACCATATTCCACACTTGCCGACGCACCTTTTCCATTGTATTGTTTGCCGGTTTCTGCATAATCATGATACGCCAGAATATTTTCCTTGAATGCATTCGGTGAACGAAAATAAGTTTCAGTAACAGATTCAATCAGGTTTAATTTCTTGTTGCTTATAGCGCGTTCAAAATCATCGTTCTTCACTTGTTTCACCTGCAACGAATCTTCCGTTCTTTTCACCGAAACAGTAAGCGAATCTTTTTTCGATTTCGCTACTAAATCAAGCGAATCTTCCCGTGCCTTTGCAAGCGCTTTTTCCGTCGGAATTTTTTCAAGCGACGATTTCTGGTACGTATTGCATTTGTAATTTTCTACTTTATCCCAATAGTCGTCGCGTGCATCTATCACCTTATGCATAATTTCTTTTCCGCGATCTCTATCACCTTTTGCTGCAATTTCCACCGCCCCCAATTCTTTTGCCGACATTTTCATCGTCACATTCAGCACCACCACATTGTCGGCGGTTATCGTCACCACATGCTCTTGTGTAGTCAATCCCAGTTGCGAAAAAACAAGTGTATATTTTCCCGGCTTCAGCTCCATAAAATAATAGCCGCCGATGTTTGAATTCACACCGTAAGAAGAATTTTTCACGTTCACCACCACAAACGGAATCGGTTCACCCGTCGTATCGCGAATCGTTCCTTTTATAACTCCCGCAAGCGAAGTAAAAGGAAGGGTAAATAAAAAAAGTAAAAGTATAAAGTGCCGCATGTCGAAAAGCCCTGCAAAGGTAGTCATCTCAATGAAGACGTGTATAATCTCCTTAAGTTGGGTTTAAGACGGTTTTACAGGGAAATTTGTTACAGGAATAATTGTTAAGAAGCCTTTGCGCCTATTCCGCGGGCTCCGTGCCCTCTGCGAGAAATTTTTTTCACGCGGATTCAAATGATTTCGCAGATATGCTGGGAATAACTATTTATTTTCCACAATCGTACGGACTAAGCATCACCGAATTCGAAAAGCTCAGCGAATCGATATTTTTAAAAACATCCTGCCCGTTTTTCGCTTCCGATTCCCCGCTTCCCTCAATAAAATTCTTCCCCATTTTTTTAAATGCAACAGCGCGCACAGATTCCATTCCCTCAGACATGAAAGTATATTGCGCTAGCAGCATGTCGCCTTTCATTTCGCCTTTTATCGTACCGGTGTTTTTATCCTTTTCGAAAAAATCATACATCAGTGTTCCCGAAACAGCGCCATCATTCTCTGTTATTTTCATCACCACCGTGTCGTTATTGTTTACATACCTGTAGCAATCAGAAGAATTTGTGGTGGTTGAAGACCGGGAGTCATTAGATTTTTTCTCCAACGAATCAGAAGTTGCAGATTCATCCGCGGTATTGCTACACGAAGAAAATAGAATAATAAATGCTGAAAAAAGTGCGGCTGTAAGTTTCATTTTGTCTGTTTTATACTGTTTAAATAATTAGGACGTGTCCTCGTCAGGGAAAATACTGCAATAAAATTAATTTCTTCTATTGACGAGGGCGGGCTTTACGCGCTACACGGTAGCTTGCTGCAATCCCTCACGCAAAAAAAAAATAGTACAGATTAAATGTACTCGGCTTCATCCGTTTTTATCCGTCAAATCCGCGTCATCCGTGTTCTATAAAAAATCCCCCCGCTCCATCCCCAACCACTCCAGCGCCGCGCCGCTCAAAACCATTTCCTTCTTCGCATCATCCCACTTCATCCCGCGTATCAAATCACCCGGTACATTTTCACCCAGCGGAAAAGGATAATCACTTCCCAGCGCCACACGATTTGCACCGAACTGATTCACCACAAAATCCAGCATGTTCGGATCATGCACTAAAGAATCAATCCAGAATTTGCCGATGTAGCTTTTCGGATCCACTTTATTATCGATCGCCACCAAATCGGGCCGGCAATCAAAACCGTGCTGCAATCTTCCTACAGTTGCAGGAAAAGATCCGCCACCGTGCGCAAAGGCAATTCGCAAATTTGGTAATCGTTCCATCACACCACCAAACATCAGCGATGCAATGGCGCGTGTTGTTTCTGCGGGCATTCCCACAAGCCACGGCAGCCAGTATTTCTGCATTTCCTTTTCACCCATCATTTCCCACGGGTGAATAAAAACTGCCATGTCCAATTCCTGGCAAGCCGCAAAAATTTCAAAATATTTTTCTTCGTTCAGATTTTCCTGGTTGATGTTTGTGCCAATCTGAATTCCTTTTAATCCAATGCTTTTGCAACGGGCCAATTCCAGTATCGCCAGCTTCGGATCCTGCATCGGAATTGTTCCGAGTCCCGCAAACCGTTTTGGAAAACGCGTTACAATCTCTGCAATATGATCATTGAGGAATTTTGAGATCTCCAGGCAATCATCAGGCTTCGCCCAATAGGAAAACATCACCGGCACAGTAGAAAGCACTTGCACA
>JBKJMR010000543.1:0-8625 GCA_046596275.1 Bacteroidia bacterium
TTCTGTCTTTCAAAGGAGAAACGGTAAGCGAAACATAAATTTGCTGCCCGTTTTTTTTATTACGAATGGTTTCATAATGCTCAATAATTTCATTCCTTTTTATTCGGTCAACAATTCTTTTTTCTTCATGAATATAGTCTATTGGAATAATGAAAGAAATGTGCTTTCCGATGGCTTCTTTCGATGTGTACCCAAACATTTTTTCGCTGCCTTTGTTCCAGCTTTTTATAATTCCATCAAGCGACTTGCTGATAATTGCATCTTCGGAAGATTCCACAATGGCAGCCAAATGTCCGATATACTCTTCTTCCACATTCCAGTTCGGGATGATGAAGGCGCCTTCCTTGCTTTCTTCATTTTGAAGCATAGGCACATTCCTTCTTTTATTCGGTTCCATAAAAAATAGTTTAGTCTTTATTTTAAAAAAACGTGCGGCAAATCACAAGAACAGGCATAAGCCGGATTCTTTAGTCTGTGCTAACAGTTAGAAATAGCAATATTTCCCGCTATATTTTATTAGGGAATGCCTACCAAGAGCAGTAAATAGGCAAGAATGCTTAACAATGTGCTGTATAGCCGTTCAATAGCTAATGCACATTTTTTAAGGTAACCCGGGATTAGGTTAAGGTTGAATGTAAGTTAGATAGATTAAACGAGATTAACCTTTTATTTAAATTTAATATCCCCTTTGGGGGAAATTTGTGGGGGCAATGCAACACATGGAAGTGGATTTGATATTAATCGCGGGAATTGTTGTAATTCCCTAAGCGATTACATTTGCAGAATGCAAAAAGGCAAAACCACTATTTTCCGACAACTTATCCTGAACATCATCGTTCCGGTTGTATTCGCGGTTGTGCTTTTTTCGGTTGTCAGCTATTATCTCAACCATAAAAACCTGCGGGAAAATTATAGCTCGCAGCAAAAACAGATCGAGCGACAAGCTATCGACCTGCTCGGACTTTATGACCTTGGCCTGGCGGCGCATGAAGGCGCTTATTCTGAACGTATGGAAAAGATCAGCAACGAGCTGGTGCAAGAGCATTTTAAAAATACGAATGGAATTGACACACTTGATCTTTTCCGGATCTCGAAGCTGGCAGGAATTGATACGGCGAAAGAATTTATTTACATCATTGATGAAAATGCGGTGATCATTAACACCACTTTTCTGACCGATCTGCACCTCGATTTTTCAAAACGAGATACTGTCTATGCCATTTATCTTAATAATATCCGGGCGAAAAAAGTCTATGTAGGCGACCGCTTTACCAATGAGGTTGCCACAGGAAAGATCAAAAAATATTCTTTCCAGGGGACAGAAGACGGAAAGTATGCGGTTGAATTAGGCTTCAGCTCCGCCGCCGCAAATGAAATGTGGTCAACCGTAAAAATGAAGGTCAACCACCTTTCCACAACATATCCCGAGATCGAGCGCATCGATCTGCTTACTGCCATTCCAAATGCGAAGAACCAGGACGTTTATCCCGGGCTCGATTCGGTTTACAAAAGCATGGTTTACGATAAACAGCCGCGCCACGTGGAACTGCTGTTGGAAGACAAAATGCAGTACGTCGATTTTTTCTTCGTGAAAATGAAGCAGTCTGATATGTTTGAAGGTTATGTTATACAGATCATTTCAAACGATTCGCGGGAGCGGGCCCTCGTGAATTCCGAAATAAAAAAATCGCTGATCATTTTCTTTGCAACGCTGGCCCCGCTTTTGCTGCTGGTGTATTTCCGCGCAAAAAAGCTCACCGCTCCGATCATTCTTTTAACCTCGAAAGTAAAAAAGATCGCTGGCGGAAATTTGCACGAGCGTGTGGAAGTTACTGGCGAAAATGAAATTTCAGAACTTTCGTCCACTTTCAATAAAATGGTTAACGAATTGCAGGAATCATACGAAGGGCTAGAGCAAAAAGTAAAAGACCGGACAGCCGAGATCGAAAGCCAGAAACATATTATCGAGGAAAAAAATAAAGAAGTGCTCGATTCAATTACTTATGCAAAAAGATTGCAAGAGGCAATTTTGCCATCGGTTGTTGATATTCGGGCAGCTCTTCCGGATGCTTTCATTTTGTACCTGCCAAAAGATATTGTGGCCGGTGATTTTTATTGGTTTGAAAAGCTGGTGGATGAAACAGGAAATTCGTTTCTCCTGTTTGCTGCCGCCGATTCAACCGGGCATGGCGTTCCCGGTGCAATGGTTTCCGTTGTTTGTTCAAACGCGTTACACAGAACGGTGAATGAGTTTAAAATATATGAGCCGGGAAAAATTCTCACAAAAACCCGAGAACTCGTCTTAGAAACATTTGCAAAAAGTCAAAGCGATGTAAAAGATGGAATGGACATCTCGTTGATTAGTTTGGAGTTCGGAGTGGTTAGTTCGGAGACATCGACCCCGCACTCAGCGCTCCGAACTCCAAACTTAAACTTCGCCGGTGCGAATAATTCTGCCTGGATAATCCGCAATGGTGAATTGGTGGAATTAAAAGCCGATCGTCAGCCGGTTGGCAAAACTGAATTTCCAAAGCCTTTCACGAATCATATTTTTCAATTGGAAAAAGGCGATCTCATTTACATGCTCACTGATGGATTTCCCGATCAGTTCGGCGGACCGAAAGGCAAAAAATTTATGTCAGCGAATTTGAAAAAATTATTGCTTTCGATCCGGGATTTGAAAATGAGTGAGCAGGAAAAAATTATTCATGAAGCGTTTGAAACCTGGAAAGGTGAGTTGGAGCAGGTGGATGATGTTTGTGTGGTTGGTATTCGTATTGGTTAGACTGTTTGTGTTGTTGGGATTCGGGTTTAGTTGGATTCAGCAAATGAATTTTTACATGAGATTCGCGAGCCGTGCCGACTTCTTTCAAGCGCTTTTTTCAGACATGCAATCGTGGGAAAAAGTTTAGGTCGTTTGGTAAATTAATTCCCAATCGTGCGCTGTTACTATAATTGGAATATTAGTCCATTGTCGTTTTTCCTGTATTGCTTTATTAAATGAATTCGAAAAAAGTTCCTGCAGTCTGAGAACAATTAAAAATTCGCAAAAGATCATTGTTTGTCCATCTTCTAATGTTCGGTCATCGTTTTCATATACTTTTTGCAAATCCTCCAATCCCGTTATAACAAAACTCTCCTTTGTTATATTTTGGTCTTCCCAATCAGCAACCCAATCCAAATCGTCTAATCCTGAATATTTATCAAATGCAAACAAGTTAATAAACCACAAATCAGGATTAATGGTAAACCCGTTCATTTCGCAATAAATGGATTTGACTGTTATATTATGACTTACGCGCTCATAGAATTTATTGATCCATTCGATCAACGGTGAAATAAGATGGTCTAAATTTCTCCCAATGATTTTATGAAATTCCGATAAAGGTCTTTTTTTAAGCCCGCACTCTGACCAGCTGATTGCTTCATTCAACTTCTTTTCATCAAGCATCTGCTGTAAAACTTTGTGTATTTCCGTGTGGTTCATAAATCACATCCCCCCAAACGCATTCTCCAAATCCCCCTTCAAAACCTCCGCATCTTCCAACCCAATATACAACCGCACCAAATTAAACGGCAGCGGATTTGTAAAGCTGGCCGATTGTTTCAGCGCACACAATGGAAAACAAAGCGATTCATGTCCGCCCCAGGAAGTGGCGAGCAAAAATAGTTTCAGGCTGTTGCAAAAACGTTCTACTGCTTCTACATTTTCCGCTTTGAGGTGGATAGAAATTAATCCTCCGCCCTGCTTCATCTGCTTTTGTGCAAGCGCGAAATTTTTATTGCTTTTGAGAAATGGATAATTCACTTTTTCCACCTTCGGATGTTGCTCCAGCCATTCTGCCAACAGCTGCGCGGAAGAGGAAGAACGATTTACCCTCAGCTCCAGCGTACGCATTCCGCGGATCATCAGCCACGCATCATGTGCGCCGATGATTGCGCCGAGGGTCATGTATTCTTCGGCAAGCATTTTCATGATGCGCTCTTTCGAAGCTGCAACAACTCCTGCAACAACATCGCTATGACCGTTGAGATATTTTGTAGCGGAATGCACAACAATATCCACTCCCATTTTTGCCGGCTGCTGATTGAGCGGTGAGTTGTAGCTGTTGTCAAGAATGGTAGTGATGTTTCTCTTTTTTGCCAAAGCGGAAATAGCAGAAATATCCTGGAGTCCGAACGTAAGTGAATTCGGACTTTCGAGATAGATCAGTTTTGTATTCGGGAGGATATGCTTTTCAAAATCGGCTGCAGATTCTCCTTCTGCGAATGTTACTTGTACGCCGTACTTCTCCAGGTATTTTGAAAGTAAGGTGCTGGTCCATGAATATGGTTTTGCGGCGCACACCACGTGATCGCCATTTTTTACAACCGACATAACAGCGGCAGCAACAGCGGCACTTCCGCTTGCAAAAACCAAAGCATCTTCAGTTCCTTCCAGCGCAGCAATTTTTTGTCGCAGGATTCCAACTGTCGGATTAAATCCTCTTGTGTAAAATGGAGTTTCCAATTCGCGTGTCAGCTTCTCTCGCATATCTCCCACGGAAGTGAAACAGAAATTGGAAGAAAGCATCATTGGAGGCGACACTGCGTTGTAATAATTTTCGCGCTCTTCGCCGAGGTGATTAAGTATGTATGAAAGTTCCATGATGAAGAATTTAATGACTGGGTGATTTGGTGTCCGCCGCGGCGGAGGGTGATTGAAAAAAGGATTTAATGACTGGGTGACCCTTCGACAGGCCCAGGACAAGTCTGGTGATTGGTGAAATTACTTTTAATATCGTACATCGCCTGCCCGCTAAAGCAAAGGGCCGCGTTTTGGCAGCAGGTAATTCTTACATCGTACATTTTTTGGGTGATGGTGATTTTTTTATCATTGGGTACGTTTCTCAAACGTACCTAATTATAAAAGAAACCTTCGCTCAAAAAAAGGTGACCCCAACAAGATTCTCTATTTTGAAACCATGGCGTGGTTTTGTGTGAGAATTTTTGGAATCACCTTATTGACAATAAGCTCTTACTTTTTGAAAACGAAATAAACCGCAAGAATCAACAAGCCGAACGCTATGGCGTGATTCCACTGGAGTGTTTCTTTTTTGGCGGAGAAAGCTAAGAAGACAATGAACGCTAATAATGTGATGACCTCTTGAATAACTTTCAGCTGCACCATGCTGAAGGGTCCGCCGTTTTCGGAATAGCCTAAACGATTAGCCGGTACCTGGAAACAGTATTCGAAGAATGCAAATCCCCAGCTGATGAGGATGAGTGTGAATAAACCTGCTTTAGTAAACCATCCCCATGATTTGAAATTCAAATGGCCATACCATGCGAGTGTCATGAAGCCATTTGAAATTACAAGAAGAAGGATGGTATAAAATCCGCGCATGTTTTTATTTTTTTCTGATGATATAGATCAAGCTTGATGAACCTTCTTTGCCGGCTTTGCGGTTGGAGATCCATCCGCGCCAAACTGCGGCGATGAGATTGCTGCTTCCGGTTTTGTATTTCTCGCTGAGCATAGAAACATAGTAGCTATCGAATTTCATCGGGAGAATTCTTTTCACTTCGAAAGCAGAACCAGCCATGAGCGCTCGCATATCCTGTGCGCGAAAATGCCAGAGGTGACGCGGAACATCATACGCTGCCCAGTTTTCTTTGTAATAAGCTGCGTCGTGTGAATTGCGATTCGGCACTGCAACGAAAAGAACGCCGTCGTTTTTCAGAAGCTCATGTAGTTTTTGCACCCGTTCATGAAGATGCGGAACGTGTTCCATCACATGCCACATGGTGATGACATCAAAACTTGCCGGCTGCAAATCATTGAGTTCTGCTTCATCACGAACATCAAGCTTATAGTTTTCGATTCCCTGTTTTCTTGCCGACGGGCTTGGTTCAATTCCTATTGTTTTCCATCCATCCTGCTGAACCGTATTTAAAAACTCGCCGGTGCCGCATCCAATATCCAACAACGCGCCTTTTTTTCCTTCACGATTAATCAGCTCAAGCTTCTTTCCTAATGTGTGCTTGCGGACCATCTGATAAAGGCGAGAAACGAGTCCCGTTGAAGTATTTGAATGAGAAATGTATTCATCCGATTCATAATACCAACCCAGATCTTTTTCTGCCGGCCTTGGGCTTGTGAAGGCGAATGAACATTTCGCACACTCAACAATATTAAAGTTGAGCTTGGAAACCGTATTGTCTTTGCAAGAAAGATAAGGGCGCTGGTTTTTTTCAGCACATATCGGGCATTCAGTTACAGCTTCGAAATTTTTATTGTTTTCAGTCATAAAATAGATTTAATAATATATAAATATACTGATTATCAATCTTTTTAATGTGATTTTAATTGATTTTTATTCACACTTTTTCAACATAAATCAATTGTTCCACGTGGAACACAAAATTAAGTAATTTTATAGTCGATTTCCTAATTTTGAACTTGCCTATTTAATTGATCTTCTGTTAATTATATAGGTATTAAACACAAATCATTGATCAAAAATATGCTCGTCGCTGTTTGTGCTTCTCTATCAAACAAACAATCAATTACGGGAAAAGTGTTTGTTGCCCGAAAATTGGTTGCTTTTAAACAAAGGCCGTAAAGGCCTATTCCAATTCGATTGTTAGCTTGGGTGAACTGTTAATCGATGGCAGAAATGTCGTTGGTTTTAGGAAAGGTTTTGAGTAGAAAAAGGTCGCCTAATAAGAGCTAAATGATCGTTTCACGTGAAACAAAAAAGCCCCGAACCAAAAGGAACGGGGCTGAAATTTTAAAAAATAAGGGGTTTATCTACCCAAATAGACCATCAAAACAGATATGTCTGATGGATTGATTCCACTAATTCGGGAAGCCTGACCAAGCGTGGAGGGGCGAATTTTTGCCAGCTTCTCACGCGCTTCATGAGATAAGGAGGTCAACTGAGCATAGTTTAAGTCATCTTCCAAGCGGACGTTATCCAATCTGAGAATCTTATCAGCCAGTTCGTGCTCACGCTGAATGTATCCTTCATACTTCATCAGGATCTCTGCCTGTTCAATTTCCTCCCGACGGAAAACAGAAAGGAAAGTATCGACCGCCGGACTCGCCTTCATGAAGTCATAAATGGAGATTCCAGGACGCGACAAAACACCAAACATCTTTACCAATTGGGTAATCGGTGCCGAATCTTTTTGCTCAAGAATCGGGTTCATGTCGGCCGGCGAAATGCTCTCCGAACGGAAATATTTGATGATAGCATTTGTATTTGCCAGCTTCGATTGAACACGTTTGTAACGCTCCTCAGAAGCCAAACCAAGCTCATACGACTTAGGCGTCAACCTCAAATCGGCATTATCCTGACGGAGGAGGATGCGATACTCGGCACGGGAAGTGAACATTCGATACGGCTCATCTGTTCCTTTAGTAACAAGGTCATCGATGAGCACTCCGATATATGCTTCCGAACGCGACAAGATAAAAGGCTCCTTTCCGTTGATCCTCAAATGCGCATTGATACCCGCCATCAATCCCTGGCAGGCCGCTTCTTCATAACCGGTAGTTCCATTGATCTGCCCCGCGAAATAAAGATTCTGCACCAGCTTAGTTTGCAAAGTAAGGTCGAGCTGGATCGGCGGGAAGTAGTCATACTCGATTGCATACCCCGGACGGAACATCTTGACATTTTCAAAACCCACAATCTTGCGCAATGCTTTTAGCTGAACATCTTCAGGAAGCGAGGTGGAAAATCCATTTACATAAACCTCCACCGTATCCCATCCTTCCGGTTCAACGAAAATCTGGTGACGATTTTTATCAGCAAAACGATTGATCTTATCTTCAATGGAAGGGCAATATCTTGGTCCGAGTCCCTGGATGCGACCGGTAAACATCGGCGATTGCTCAAAGCCGGTTTTCAGGATCTCATGAACTTCTTCGTTTGTATAAGTGATGTGACAAGGGCGTTGCTTTTCAAGCGGACGAGCCGAGTCCAGGTAAGAAAATTTCTCAGGCAACTCATCCCCTGCCTGCTCTTCCATTTTTGAATAATCAAGCGAACGGCCATCGACGCGAGGAGGCGTCCCGGTTTTCATGCGGCCACTTTCAAAGCCGAGGGCAACCAATTGTTCGGTGATTCCAGTGGCAGCCTTCTCCCCTGTTCTTCCTCCTCCAAATTGTTTATCGCCGATATGGATGAGTCCGTTAAGGAAAGTTCCGTTTGTAAGAACAACCGACTTGCCCCGGATCTCCATGCCCATCCCGGTCATGACGCCGCAAACTTTATTATCTTCCACAATCAGGCTCTTGACCATATCCTGCCAGAAGTCAACATTCGGAGTTTGCTCCAGCATCAGTCGCCATTCTTCAGCAAAACGCCAGCGGTCAGACTGCACACGTGGACTCCACATCGCAGGACCTTTTGAACGGTTTAGCATGCGGAATTGGATAGCCGTCTTATCAGAAACAATTCCGGAGTAACCACCAAGCGCATCGATCTCGCGAACAATCTGTCCTTTGGCAACTCCACCCATGGCAGGATTGCAGCTCATCTGGGCAATGGTTTGCATATTCATTGTGACAAGCAGAACACTTGAACCAAGATTTGCAGCCGCAGCCGCAGCTTCACATCCGGCATGACCGGCACC
>JBKJMR010000566.1:0-3427 GCA_046596275.1 Bacteroidia bacterium
CGACCGTTTATTTAACACAGATTCAAAAATTCATGGACTTATTAAAACGTATGACCGTGAAAAATATTTAAAAGCGAATGCAAAAAAAGAAGGGCATATAGTTGAATACGATAAGCCTTTGCCGGACGATAATATTATCCGTGCAACGTTGAGATTAGGAAGTGATGGCATCAGCGGGCAGTTGGATCGATTCAATATGTTTAATCTTGAAAAAATCACCGAAGAGTTTAAAGGATTTTTCACGGAAGAAAATGATGGTGTTGTTTTAGATTTTAAAGCCCTGACCACAGACACTAAAAAGGAATATGCAAAGCTGCGACTTGATAAATTTACTTTTAAGCTGGATTTTAAAACCTGCGCTTTTCATGTAGGAGGTGGTATGCAGTTGTTATCGGATAAACTTACTTTTCCGGTAAAGCCACTGCTTAATAAAATAATCGGTTTGCTTCCTGCAAGTGAAACCAGGAATGAATTGGTAAGGCTTGCGAATAAATTTACCGACAGCATCACATTAAAAAGCATTAATTTTTATGATAAGGCGAATGATACTTTAAGTATTAACGAGCTGCTTGATTTCCTGAAACAGTTTTTACTTGCCGAGCGCCAACATGAAGAGATCATTCCGCAGAATGTAGTTGACCTGCTTAATAATAACATTGGAAAAATTGCAAAGGTATTGCCTGATATGTTGCTTGATTATTTCAGCATAAAAATACCGGCAGGCCTTAAATTCAATCTTGAAATAACAGCCGATCAATCGGTGAGCTTTGCTCTGGAAGTAGCAGAACCTACAGAAGCACAAAAAAAACAAGGATATACCGATTACCTGCAATGGCTGGTACCAACCGTAACTACCTTGAATGGTTACCGCTTAAAGAAGATTGGTTTCGGTTCGGGCTTATTTAATCAAGCCGTTCGTCTCGATCTTTCAGGAGAAATGATTGTCATTGATTATTTGCAAACGGTTTCTGGCATCGGGCTATCCGTATTACGACAGGCAAATCCGGATGATCAACGTTTACAATTTATCGCACCTGATGTTAAAACATTTGGCTACAAGTACACCATCGATAATTTGCTGATGCTTATTTTTCTACAGGCGGCAGTTCCGATTCCTGTTCCGGTATTTTATGATAAGCTATCGGTATACGCAGCCGGAATCGAAGGCAGTAGAAATGAAGTTGCGATTCGGTTTCCAAGACCGAAATTGAATATCAAAGAATTATTTACAGGCATTGGTGATCTCGTTAAATTTTTCAAAACAAAAGAGTTTGGTTTACCGATAAGTTCCTACGGGCTTACACGCAATAAAGAAGAAAAATTACCTGATACGTTATCACCCGCGTTTTATGCAGGGCCGGTTTACACAGAATTGCCGGGTATCATCGGCTATGAAAAGGTCAATGACGGTTCACGGAAAAAAATCACGCTGGGCTTTCAGGATTTGAGAGGTGCAACCGCTAAAGATTTATTTGCACTCGTTGCCAATGCAGCAAAATTCGGAATACAATCTGTTGCCGATAAAAAGCAATATCGCATCCGGATTGATGAAACACGTTCTGAATATCCTGTCAATTACGTTGTGAAATTTCTTCCTGCCACGCAACGTATTGGTTCAAAAAATATCATGCTGTTTGAAGTGTTGGACGCCAATTTTGCCTGGGCATACAGTACGCCCGGTGAATTCCGTGAAACTGTTTTTCCTTTATTGAAAGAAGAACAAAAACGTTCCGGGTTTTCCGGCAACAGTGATACCTGGGCTGCAGACGAATTGCTTACTATGATTCCTGATAGTGATAAATGGAATAATGAGCAGGATGGAGTAGTGCTGTTTTTAAAAGGTGGAATAAAAATTACAGATGATTTTATTATCGAAGCCGTAACAGCCACGGCAATAGAATCTGAAAATGGTTTAGCAACAGGATTAAGTCTGCGCGCAAAGCTGGCAAATGTATTTGATCTTGAAATAGCAGGTGGCCTTCGAATTAACCCTGATTCGAAAGAGAACATAGTTGAACTTGCAGGTAAATCGCATTTGTATATACTGAACCGCGTTCCGGTTATGAAAGGTTCCTTCTCTCTGGGTGTAGGAGTGCAATCGCATTTCCGTTTCAATGGTATGCTTGATCTATTTCCGGATGAATTGTTCGGCGGTCAACGTTCACCGGTGCAATTATATACAGGCATTACCAGAGGTTATAAATCAGATATCTCCGGTATTATTGACAACAAAGGAATTAACGTCGGCCATTTTAATACGGATGGAACTATTTCAGCAGCAGGAATTCATCTTGAAATCGGCGAATTCTATCTCGGTGGAACAACACGTATCATCAGCACTGCAACACACCAGCTGTGGGAAATAAATTTAAACATCGGAACTGCGGTATTGAGTTTGACTTCTGATTTTACAAAAGTCGAAGCGGGGACTAATATGTTGTTTGCGCTGGCAATGAATAAGCCGGTTGGCATTGATGGTTTTCTTGTTTTTTCCGGAGCTCAACCAGGAAGCGGTGCCAATGGAAAACTTTTATTGTTCAGAGATAACAATGCAGGTTTTCCTTCGGTGAAAGAATTTTACCTTGATGGCGGCGTATCATTTTTAGGTTTTAGCACACAGCTCCAGCTAAGGTTGAACGAAAAGGAAATTGGTTTTGCGCTTGGAACTGGATTTAGTTTTGCCGGTCTGCAGTCTGCCTTTGCTTTGAATTGTTTAATGGCAACCGACTATTCCTTCATTAAATCGAAAGCGACTTTTAGTATCGGATTATCATTTTCACTTCCTAAAGTAAGTTTCTGGGTCTGGTTTTTTGGTTGGCATGAAGTGATCGTTTTCCCGGGCATAGATTGGTTCGCCCAGCAGCTTCGCCGTCGTCACCACGTCATGAAGGTGCGGCACATTGCCGATCTGCACCGGCCCGTCGGCGAGCAGCGTGGCGCACAGGATCGGCAGCACCGCGTTCTTGGCGCCTGAAATCTGCACCTCGCCCTGCAGCGGTACGCCGCCTTCGATCACGATCTTCTGCATCAGCGCTGCACGCCTTGTGGAACCTGGGCGGCTTCGTCGGGAGTCAGCGTCTTCAGCGCCAGCGCATGGATCTCGCCGCCCATGCGCGCGCCGAGCGTGGCGTAGACCATGCGGTGGCGCGCGAGCGGGAGCTTGCCGCGAAAATCGTCGCTGACGACGAGCGCCTCGAAATGCACCCCGTCGTCGCCGGAGACGACGACTTTCGCGCCGGGAAGGCCGGCTTCGATCAACTGGCGGATGAGGTCTGGATTCATGGGTTTTCTTCGGGCCTGTTCGGTATCGCGGTGGCAGGGTGGGCCTTGGCCCACCGATTCCGTCTCGAACGATGGTGGGTCAACCCCCACCTCGCAACCACGACATCTTTGCGCGGTGGTGCGCGTAAAATCGAGCGGTCAGCCT
>JBKJMR010000708.1:0-4244 GCA_046596275.1 Bacteroidia bacterium
GAACATTACGGTGAATGAAGGAACAGGATTATTTAAAATTGAAACTGCAATTCCATGCGGACTTGTTCTGAATGAAATGCTTTCGAATAGTTTTAAATACGCATTCCCGGGAGATAAGCCCGGTAAAGTAGATGTGTTCTTTGGCAGTGTTTCAAAAAAAGGAGAAGAGCCGCTTTACCTGCTTGAAGTAAAAGACAACGGTGTAGGAATTCCTGATCACATCAGTGTTTCTTCTTCTGAAACCTTAGGATTCCAATTGATCACGATGCTTTCGGAACAACTGAATGGACAGCTTTCTATTGACAGAAATAACGGAACAAGCTTCTCGTTGAAATTTAAGGAAGGGAAGTAGGTAGTAGTCGGAGTTCGGAGTTTCGAGTTTCTAGTTAGTCGCGTAAGATTATTGTGATACTGACAACCAATTCGGAAAACTGAATTGTCAGACCGAGTGTCTCGTCAGAAAATATCTTGCTTGCAAAAAAACAAAGCCTATTCTGACGAGATGTATCGAGGGCGACTACTGATTATTGCTTCATCACACGAACAGTGCGGACTCCTTCTGACGTTCTCATTTGAACAAAATAAAGTCCTGTAGCATTTCCTGACAGATCAATATTCACTGATCGCATGGTATGCTCTGTATTGAATTGCTGATCGCTGATTATTTTGCCGGTGAAATCGAACACGAGAATTTCTACTTGCTCATCTGCGGATTGAAATTCAATTGTAACCAATCCATCAGTTGGATTCGGATAAGCGAACAAGCTTGTTTCAATTTGCGTTTCTTCGATGCCGATGGAGTATCCAACAGTAAATTCCTGGTAGATCTCTGTTCCGAAATCAGGATTGAATGTTTTGAAGATAAGGCCGGTGTTGGCATTTTTTAAACGCATATAACCTGTGCCCGCGCTATTCGCCCACCACGACAAACCATCTTTTCCTGCATCGATCATCCTGAACGTATAACAACCTGCTGGAAGATGAACTGTATCGCGCATCATTGTCGAATTCGGCATGCCACTTCTTTGGAAATATACATTTCCTGCTGCATCTGTCAACTCATAATACGTTTCAAAGCCACGTGTATTCGAACGACATTCCAAAACAATATCGCCAACATATTGCGGTGGCGCAGTGTAAGGAACTGTCAACGCATTATTATCCGCATACTGATCTGCACCAGCATTCGGATTGCTGACACTAGCAGTGAAATTCCATCCGGTGCCGAACCAGTTTGTTGTCGGAAGATAAACAGTGTCGATCTCAAGAAAGTTCAGATTGCCTGTCCATGTAAATGTAGTTGCCGGAGCGCCGGTCACACCATAAGTAATATCCAAACTAGTGAGTGTTGTTGCACCGACATTTCGGATGACAACAATCGGTCTGTTGCAAATAGTATTCAACCGTTTAAAATTCGGATTGTTGTTCGGTGCTATGATCGATTGTAGTTCTGCATCAAGCGTAAAATTCGGCGGACCATAAGTTAAAAGTTGTCCGTCAATCTGGTAACCTGCACCCTGACTGAGATTGAGATTTGTAAATGGCTGCATGTCGACATCGATCACAACTGAATCGCCGGCAAGAACATAAGGTGTCATTTCATTTTCAAAAACATGCACCTTTTCACCGGGACACCAGTTTGCGCGATCATACAGCCACGTTCCCGGTTGCGGATACAATGGATTTAATCCGCATTGGTCGCGCCAGACCAATTTGGAATAACGTGTGATGCCGTCAAATTTCATGTAATACATTTTCGGGCAGAACTCAGCACAATCTTCTGTTCCGCCAAAACCATGACCTGTAATATCGAATCGCACATTGCTGGCCACTTCATTCGGAGAAAGGAAAACTGTTTTTGGTGTAAGATAATTTTCAATGGAGTTTGCAGGATTTCCATAACCGAAATAGCCGCTCCATAAAGTAGTAACGCGCTGGGGAGTGCGCGGTGGCGTTCCTTCGATCATTTCAAAATCAAGCGTCACAGTAAATCCATCCGACCAGCCGGAATAAAATGCGCGGATCTCTACCGAATCATGCAGCAGCGTTGCGTAATCTGTCAGATCAAATTCCCATGTATTGCTCCATGTTGCAGTAAGATTATTTCCATAAGGCGTAATGTAACGCGCGAGTTCAATCGGTTCTATTACTTCGAACGTAGTGTAAACGGTGTACCATGAATTGTACATCGTTGTATCAGACAAAACAAAAACAGAATCTACGATTGCACCTGTACTGTCGTAATTGTAATTCCAGAAATTAGCAGGATAACCGTAAACAGTATCTGTCGGAGTAGAAGGAGTAGCGCTGTTCTGGAAAAGAATAATTGCCATTTGATTTGCAATCGTCGAATCAGTTGAATTCGTCAGCGTATCGAAATAATAATTGTAGGTTGGAATAGTGCTGAATAATAATGAATCGGGAGACGAATTATTATAAGTGAAATAAGGAAGTTGTGAAGCAGTAGAATCATACGTACCGGTATGACGGAGAACAAATATCTGCGTGGTATAATCCCAATCGCTGCAACCACCGGTCGGGCAACCCAATTTATACTTGAGCGTGATCTTCCTGAACTGGTAGCTTGTATCGGGAAAAACAGCCCAGTTATCAAATGATCCATACCAGCTCCAGTGTGCAGCATTATGAGAACGCACGGTTGTTGTATCGCCATTATTAGCAAACGAAGGGATTGCCACAAGAAACAATGCGCAGATGCAGAAGAAAGTTTTGATTTTGTTCATGCTATAAAGATAGGGCAATGGGAGGGGAGGAAGGCAATTTTCTCTTTGCAGGAATTGACAGATTCTTTGCAAATTCAGTCCGGAGGTCAGTAGACAGTGTCAGTTGTCAGAAGGTATAAAATATGTTACTGATCACTGCCAACTGATACGGACAACTGAGAACAGAGAACTGCCTATATTTGGAAATGCAAAGTTCCCCTGATTCTCCTCCTGCTTTTAATTGGGATGCCTGGTATGGTGCAGTAGGTGGAAGAACAATTAAAATTGATAAAGCAGATGAGCTGCTGAAGAATATTAAGGAAGGACAATATCCAAGATTTGACGGACCTGTTGCGGCTGAAAGAAAAGTATTTGCGACTGATAATGAAGCAAGAGAAATCATCAAACAAAAAGCGCGTGAGTTAGGTGCAGATGAAGTAGGTGTTGCGCTGATTGAACCAACAGATATTTACAAAGGAAGAGCAATCGAAGAAAAGTTTGCGATTGTTGTCGGGCAGAAAATGTTGTGGCGTGAATTTCAAAATGTCGCCTCAACAGAATCTGCTGTGGAATGTTTGCGGATCTATTTATCATTGGGAGAAATCGTAATTGCGCTTGCAGATTTTGTTCGTAGTCTCGGTTACGCATGCAAAGTGGAACATCCCATCGGCGATAGTGATGTGCTGCATGTTCCGCTCGCATTAAAAGCAGGCTTCGGTGAATTAGGACGACATGGTTCAATCATTCATCCGAAAATGGGACCGCTGTTTCGTCTCGGAAGTGTAATTACTTCCATGCCGCTTGCAATTGATAAACCGATTGATGCGGGCATTGCAAAGTTTTGCGATTCATGTAAAGCATGCAGAATATATTGTCCGGCAAATGCGATTCCTGATAATAGAAGTCCGGAAGCAGGAAAAGATCATTTAGGAAACGATCGATATCTTGTCGACACGGGAAAATGTTTCCCGTATTTCGCGAAGCATAATTATTGCAGCATTTGTTTGCCTGTTTGTGTTTATCAGCATAAAGAATGGGCAAGAGATTTTGAAGGACACCAAACAAAGCTATGGCCTGATTTAAATATGCCCGAAGCGCCCCCGCAGGTTGATCCGTTAGCATTAGGAGAACGTCATTATTTTCCGAAGAAATAATTTCATTTACAATTGATGCCTGCTATCCCGCAATGCATCGAAATGATCTTTTGTTCATAGCGGCGGACGTTATTTTTGAACTATCTTATTCCTGCTAAAACTTTGCTATGAAACCTCTTAAACTTGTCCTGTTAGTATTGCTTTGTGTTTTTACTGCAGCCTCCTGCAAAAAAGACAGGCGCGAATGGCTTTTACCGATTAAGCCGGATGATTTTCTGTCTGCTAAGAAATATGAAATTCTTACTGTTCAAATTGTTTATGTTGCAGGATATCGCCCTACCGGAGCAGCGCTTACCAACCTGCAGAATTTCCTGAATGCACGTTTGAATAAGCCAGGTGGAATTAATTATGAATACAAAGAAATTTC
>JBKJMR010000018.1:0-5041 GCA_046596275.1 Bacteroidia bacterium
TGGTGGGATAATGGTTCTTTGCTGAATCGTTCATCCGTTATTTTGCAGGAAAATTTCTCACAACAAACCGCTGTTTACATTGGTGTAGGAAAAGAAGGACTCGGACCATCAACAATACCGCATGTGATGGAAGTGGATGCAAATTTACTGGCGGAAAAAATAAAAGCGACAAAAAGTAAATCTGTCACGACACATTTCGATTATTTACCCGAAGAAGATCACGCAACCATTTCACACCAGGCGATCATTAATGCGCTTCGGTTGTTGTATCCTGTGGAAACGGAGCATGGTAAATAATCTCAAAACATTTTAATTTTATATAATTGAAAACTAACTACGGAAAAAATGAAAACAGTATCTCCAAACATTTTTGTAAAAGACATCACCAAGACAATTGAATTCTACAAACAATTAGGATTTACTGTTGTTTTCACCGTTCCTGAAGAAGGTAATTTGGATTGGGCCATGATGAAAAATGGTGAAGTAACGTTTATGTTCCAAACCTATTCAAGTTTGGGTGAAGAACTACCGGCAGTAAAAAGAGAAGATGGCGGCTCGCTTTTGTTTTACATCCAGTTGGAAGGATTGAGAAAGCTCCATGATCAGATAAAAGACAAAGTCAAAATTGTAAAAGAAATTGAAAAAGCATTTTACGGCGCAACTGAATTTTCAATCCTTGATCCGAATGGTTACATCCTTACATTTGCCGAGGATGAAGTGGAAGCGGAATAAATTAAAGACTTCTTCAGAATGGAAAAGCCATTAGTAAATAAAAAAATCCTGCTGGAAAAATATCCCGGTAAAGGCGGCTGGACATTTGCAAGAATCCCGGAAATAAAACAAAGTAAAAAAGTTCCCTTCGGCTGGGTGAAGGTGAAAGGTTTTATCGATGATTACGAAGTAAAAAACTTTCGTCTCATGCCAATGGGAAACGGAATGCTTTTTTTATCTGTTAAAGCAGAAATCAGGAAAGCTATTGGCAAGAAAGAAGGCGATTGGATAAAAGTTGTGCTTTACGCCGACGATGCGCCACAGGAAATTCCGGAAGAGCTGCTTGTGTGCCTGCAGGATGAACCGCCAGCCTACAAGAACTTTTTAAAATATTCGGATGCAGAAAAAAAATACTTTATCGAATGGATTCACGAAGCGAAAACGGATGAAACAAAAGTAAAACGTATTGCTAAAACAATTGACAAAGCGTTAAAAGGCGAAAAGTTTCATATTGAAATGAAGAATAAAGAGGAATGAAATTAATAGATAAAATTTCACTAAAGACTGTTTTCTTTGTTTTTCTTGTATGGGTCCTGGTATTTAAATTGACAGATTATTATCGTCCCCCTATGAGTAACCCTATGACGGTTAGCTTTGGAGTAAAGAATATACAACCCTACAAAGCAATTTACCTTTTGCCAAAACAAATTGATCATTATTTTTTATTTGATGCGCAGTCGAATGGAATGAAATTTACTGCCCTAAACGCGAATGAAAATGGTGAGATAGTTTTGGATAATATGATTCCATCAGCATTGAATGTGGTTGTTCGTTACAATGATGACAAAGAGAAATCTTATTCTTTAAAATATATACCCGACTCTTTAAAATTAATATCCGGGACTCATAATTATGAGTTGATAGCTAATGATAATCGTTTTTATAGAAGAGATTACATTTCGTATCATACTAAAAGAATTTGTTTATTCTCATTTGGATTAATCGCTTTACTATTTAGCTCAGATTTAGCACTATTCAGAAAGAACAGGAAAACACTTATTGTTAATACTTCACTTTCTGTTCTATTTTCATTAGCATTAATCTGTTATCTCTACCGAGACTTGATTTTATAAAGTTTCCGGAAGACTGCACTTCATAAACCGCAATGTGAATTACGCAGCCATTATGTGAAATACGCAGGAAACCGACCAAATACGCATCAATTCCATGCTGCGAACGTTATTTTACTATATTTATTTATTGAATTTCAACTAACGTTCTGGCGAACACGTGAAATATCTGTTTCTGATTTTATTTTTTGCAAGCTCATCGGCTTTTGCACAGTCGCCTTGTCCTACTGTACAGGCAACAGGAACTCCATGTTCTTCTTCCCCGGTTCAGCTGAATGCAACGCCGGGATTTACAACTTATTTGTGGTCACCTGCTGCATCACTTTCTAATGCAACGATTGCTAATCCTGTTGCATTCACTTCGGGTACATACACGGTGATTGCAACAACGCTTGGTCCGGAGCTGGTGATCAACTGGGATTTCAGCGCGGGCAATACAGGATTCACAAGCGGACAAACGTATACTACAAACTATTCACCAGGAAATTATTATGTAGGCGCAACATGGTTCGGTTCCTTTTTTCCGGGTTTGACAGATCATACTGCAACAACAGATAATATGTTCATGCATGTTGATGGTGGAAGTCCTGCGACAATGTTGTGGGAAGAAACCAATCTTCCTGTATTGCCGAATACGAATTATACATTTTCGTTTTGGGCATCACGTGCCGACCAGGTGCAGCCGGTTTTCGATAATTATATAATCGGAAATGTAACAGGTGCAGCTAGTTTTCCTGCGCAGCCCGGAATTCCATATACCGGTGTCTGGACGTGGGATCAATATGGAGTGCCGGTTTGGAATTCAGGAAACAATACAAGTGTTACGTTGCGTGTGATCAACCTGCAGACAAATAGTTTCGGAAATGATTTTGGTCTCGACGATTTCAGCTTCCGCGCATTTTGTTCTGATACAGATTCGGTTCAAATTACAATTGCACCTCCACCCGCTCTTGGGCCGGATACATCAGTTTGTCAAAACACAACAGTATCGTTGAATGCAGGAAATGCAGCTGCGTATCTATGGAACACGGGTGATACTACGCAGAACATTTCTGTGAATACAACCGGTCAATATTACGTTACCACAACAACAGGCAACTGTAATTTCAGCGATACGATTAACGTAACTGTTGTTGCTTTACCTGCATTTGATCTCGGTAACGATACTATTTTATGTGTCAATGAAACGATAGAGCTTGATGCAACCAGCGCTTCACAAAGTTCTTACCTGTGGAGCAATGGAAATAATTCGCCTACAATTCTTGCAAATACAACAGGCACTTATTCCGTTGTTGTAACGGTTGGAAATTGCGCTACAGCAGATTCAATTCATGTAACAATCACACAGCCGCTCGACCTGGGTGCTGATATTGCTCTTTGTACAACGCCACATGCAGAATTGGATGCAGGAAATCCGGGTGCCACTTATTTATGGAATGATAATTCTACAGCACAAACATTAGAAATTTCAGCGCCCGGAATTTATTGGGTGACGGTAAACAATAGTGTATGCACAATAAGCGATACTGTTATTGCCAGCGGATCATTAGGCGAAGGAATGATCTTTATACCGAATACATTCACACCAGGAAATGCAAATGCGCTCAACGATAAATTTAATGCGTATGGAGATGGAATAACATATTTTCACATGCGCATCTTTGATCGTTGGGGACAGTTGCTTTATGAAACAACTGACATCAATCAAGGCTGGGATGGATTTTACAAAGGCCGTCTCGTCCAACAGGATTCGTATGTGTATGTCATCAATTACGAATCACAATGCACAGCGTTGCAAAGAAAAAAGGTAGTCGGCCACGTGAATGTGCTCCGGTAAATTTATTTCCTGCATTCCAGCTTCAAAAAATCCAGGCTTTTTTATCCGTGAAATCTGCTAAGGTGTGACTATTTTTTGCCGATAGCAGAAAACACTAAGTGATTCAGAAACGCAATGATCTCCTCTTCCTTTTTTGTTTTTCCGAAATCGGTAAGTGAAGGAAGATTGTGCATGAAAAAATTCTGAAAGTGCGCTATTTCAATAATCGTAGAAGCCAGTGATTTCGGATATTTATATTTTGAATTACACTCCGAAATAATTCCACCGATAACCGCACAAAGATCTTTGTAAGGTTTAAAAAACTGGTGCTTATTATCTTCACCGACATGTTTGGTCAGGTAGGCTTTAGAACCTTCTGAAATCACTATCTGGTGAAGCAGGCATTCATCTACATGGTTTGTATGTTCATCATCCTCCACATTCGACGCAAGAAGCGTGATCACTTTTTTTAGTCGTGTTACAGGGTCTTTGATATTATTGGTTTGAAACCCGATCTGGTATTCCAGCCAGCTCCAGTACCAGGCTACAATGTAAATCAGCAGCCTGTGCTTGTTTTCAAAATACCTGTAAATGCCCGCTTCTGTCGTGCCGATATTGGTAGCCAGCTTTTTAAAAGTAAAAGCTTCAAATCCGTTTTTATGGATTAGCCGTATACTATGACTGATGATTTTCAGTCCCAAATCAGATTGCTCAGGATTACGTAAAAACAACTCCTCGTTCATCCTGATCTGCAGCTTAAGCTTCATATCCACAGTATTAAGTCACCAAAATAGTTCTGCAAATATATGTATATTTTACAATTATTTATGATAGTAAAACAATCAACTTAAATTAACGACCTATCTTTGTAGGACTCGAATTTGAACTATGCTGCTTAATAAACGTATCCCGGTTTCTTACATCTTTAATAAAGTAAAGGTGGAGATGGCGTATGTGCTGCTCGTTTCGCTCGCTGTTCTTTTCTTAACCAATAAATTCCGCGCATTGCTGCCCGAAATGCCATTAACAATCCCGGCATTCATTGGAACAGCCATATCCATTTTACTTTCTTTTAAGCTCAGCCAGTCCTACGACCGGTGGTGGGAAGCGAGGAAAATTTGGGGAAGCATTGTAAACGATTCGCGTAGCTTTGTCATGCAGCTGCTCACGCTGACCGATGGAAACGAAGCGACTATTAAAAAAATCGCATACAGGCAGATTGCATGGTGTTATGCATTAGGACAATCGCTTAGAGGATTTGATCCTACTGATAAGCTGGAAAATTTTCTTTCATCTGAAGATATGAATATGGTTCATGGACATTCCAATAAACCACTTGCGTTGCTCCGGCTGCACGGCAAAGATCTGCAGCAAATGAAAAAAG
>JBKJMR010000034.1:0-3830 GCA_046596275.1 Bacteroidia bacterium
ACAGGATCGCGAAATGTACCCCGATATTGCAGCAGCAGAAAAATTTATTCGCCAGTTTGATTTTTCAAAACTATGAGAACAGTTTTTAATTTATTGCTTGTGCTTTTTCTTTCCTCATCGGAAGCATATGCATGTAAATGTGATTTTGTCCCGGTTTCGATGGAATCGATTAAGCAGTATGAATTAATTTTCTATGGAGAAGTGGTTGCCATCTCCGGTTGTGACAAAACAGCCAAAGCGACATTTACAATAAAAGAATTATACCGCGGAAAAACGTTTGCCAATACACAGGTTGAATTTGATTGCAGCAGCTCGTGCGCAATGAATTTTGCTCCCGGGCAAACGTGGCTGATTTTTTCGACCTATAAAAAATACGGTGAAGCGGAAGTCGGCTTTTGCAGTCATTCAAGAGAGAGGTTTGCGGAAGGCACGGAAGATTATAATGCTTCTGCCTATGGAATGAGCTTTGCTGAAGAGCAGGAATGGCTGAAAAAAAATCTTGGCATTCAATCCCTCAATGAAAAAAGTGTTGAAGCAGAACAGCATCATGAAAATATCAGGCCCGGCGGATCACAAACATTAATTTATCTCGGTGTTGGATTGCTCGCTGTCGTGCTGTTTTATTTTATCGGCAGGAAATTTTTAAAATAATAAAAATGCAGGTTTCTATTCACAAACATCACCCATGGCATGGCATAGCTGCAGGAAATGAATCGCCTGATATTGTTACTGCATTTATTGAAATCGTTCCGGGTGATACCGTTAAATACGAAATCGATAAAGAATCCGGTTATTTGAAAATTGATCGTCCGCAACTTTTTTCAAATACAACTCCTGCGCTGTACGGATTTATTCCGCAAACGTATTGTGGCGAATCCATTGCTGATTTCTGTGCGAAAGAATCGGGCAAAGAAGTTAAAAGTGGCGATGGCGATCCGCTTGACATTTGTGTTTTGTGCGAATGCCCGGTAACGCATGGCGATATTTTACTTCGTGCTGTTCCGATCGGTGGATTGCGAATGATCGATAAAGGAGAAGCGGATGATAAAATTATTGCGGTGCTTTTAAATGATCCTGCTTACTCGCAATACAAAGATGTATCAGAATTACCAAAGCAGCTGCTTGATCGTTTGCGTCATTATTTTCTCACCTACAAAGCAATTCCCGGCGAAACAAATCAGCCAATAGAAATCGATGCAGTTTATGGCTGCAAAGACGCACATGAAGTAATCCGCAGAAGCCAGGCTGATTACAAGATTCTCGTCGGTCAATCTTAATGAATAAGGGATAGGAATCGCCTTTTGATCGAAAGCTTGTAAAGTCGAAGACTAAATACCTATCTTTAAAACAGCACGTTATTCCAACTCCCATGTCACGCTCTTACGCGAGAATGTCACCTCTTGTTTTGTTCATGCTACTCGCAAGTTTTGCTTGTGTAGATTTTTTGAACGCTCAGCAGTATAATTTTCTTCGCTATTCAGTTGAAAACGGACTTCCGCAAACACATGTCAATTGTGTTTTCCAGGATGAAGCCGGTTTTGTCTGGATAGGAACGGAAGCAGGTGCATGCCGGTTTGATGGAAATGAATTTGAAACCTTTGACCTTGAGAAAGGTTTGCCCGGAAATGAAGTCACCGCAATCGCAGAAATCAAAGAAGGAATTCTTTTAGGAACCGACAGTGGTGTTGTAGTTTATTACCAGGGAAAATTCAAGCTCTACAAATCTGAGCCTACTATTACGTTTCATCGCATCAATTCTTTTTTCAAAGGGTTGATGAATGAGCAACTGATGGCAACGGATAACGGAATTTACCGTTTTGAATTTAATGGCTCCATCGGCGGAAAAATTTCAAAAGTTTATACTTCAACTCCGCTTGATCAGCTTGCCATCATAACTGCCTTCCGCGATAGTAAAAATCATTTATGGGTCGGTACGCAGAATAACGGCTTGTGGGAATTACAGTATACCGCCGGTCGTTATTACAACTACGTTTTTCCCGACCAGGAAAAAATAGTGAACACCCACATTCGCGGAATTGTTGAAACAGATAAAGGAGTAATCTGGATTGCAACTTCAGACAAAGGTTTATTTTCTCATGATGGTCAAACGCTGAATTCAATCCAGCTTCCTTCAACAATTACAACGAATAATTTTACCTGCATTCACAAAGATCCGTACGGCGATATATGGATCGGGACAAACGGAAGCGGTGTAATCCGTTATACACAATCGGTTTTTAAACAATACAATGAGCAGAATGGAATGAGTGATGCCGTGATCACTTCCATCAATTCCGACAGGCAGGGTAACACCTGGTTCGGAACATTTTCTGCCGGGCTTGTTTTTTTCTATGGCGATCAATTCACTGCTTTAACAACGCGTGATGGATTGCCTGATAATAATGTGCGTGCGCTCACAGAAGATAAAGAAGGGAATATCTGGATAGGCACACATTCAGGTATTGCGGAATATGATGGAATGGATGTGAAAACCTGGAATGATAAAAACGGGTTAAGTCACAATCGGATCGGTGCGCTTGCTACTGACGGTACGAAAATTTTCGCAGGTACATTAACAGGAGAAATTAATGTAATTGAAAATGGAAAAGTAACAGTGTACAGCCCGCCTGCGGGAATGGAAATGGGTGAGATCATCAGCCTGCTTTACACTAAAAATGGTTCGTTATGGATCGGTACAGTAAGCAATGGATTATTCCGGTTTGTCAATAATAAAATTGAATACATCAATACCGGAAATACATTATTGCGTAACCCGATCTGGTCTTTGTATGAATCCGTTGACGGAGTTGTTTGGATCGGAACAGGCCGTGGAATGTTTTACATGGAAAATGGTAATGCAGTAAAACCAATTGCCACTGGAACGAATCAGCCATCGTTACCCGTTTTCGGAATAGAAGGTGATGCCACGTATATTTATTTATCTACCCAGCGAAATGGAATATGGCGTTATCATCGTAAGAATCAGCGTTTCGAGATGCTGGATAAAAAGCAGGGTTTAGGAAGCAATTTTACCAATGGAATTTTACGTGTGGATGCAAGCTCCATGTACATCACCACAATGGTGGGAATGGATAAAATTATATTTACTCCCGATACGCACCAGGTACAGCATTTTCTTTATCGCGATGGAATCGGAACTGACAATTTTAATCCAGGTGCAATTCTCCAAAGTAAAAACGGATTGATCTGGTTAGGCTCTACGGATGGTGTGATTATTTATTCTCCCCGAAAGCAACGTAGTAAAACCACCACACCTAATGTTGAAATCAAACAAGTGCTCCTGTTTAATCAACCAACTTCCTGGAACGGTTACAGTGATAGCATCCAGCGAAATGGTTTGCCTTACAAACCTTCTTTGCCTTATGATAAAAACCAGCTCACGTTTCAGCTTTCCGGAATTCAATTCGGCGCCGGTGTAAATATCCGTTATCAATACCAGCTCCAGGGATTTGATAAGACAATGAATTATCTCACAGCAGGAAATTCTGTCAGCTATTCAAATCTTCCCCCCGGCCATTATAGTTTTATGGTATGGGCCGAAAACAGCAATAATATTTTAAGCACTCCATACATTTTTTCATTTGATATCGATCCGCCATTTTGGGGAACATGGTGGTTCTTTCTTATTGTGATCGGGTTTCTTTCTGCCATCGGAATCCTGCTGACGTTTTTGTACCGCCGGTTCCGCACTGATTTTGTAAGAAGACATCGTTCATTTAATGATTACACGCTCAATGCAGGAAGATTATTGCTGATCATTTCCGGCATTGTGTATCCTGCTGCAGGTTATCTCTGCCATCTATTCGAGG
>JBKJMR010000081.1:0-2578 GCA_046596275.1 Bacteroidia bacterium
CTCGTGTATGATAAATACAAAAAGAATTTCGGTACGGATGAAGTGAAAGAAAGTACGATGGAAGAAATTTTTGAAAAGGCGGATGTCATCAGCTTTCATCTTCCGCTCACTACCGAAACAACTTTTATGGTAGACGAAGCTTTCCTTTCACAATTCAAAAAGCCAATCTGGCTGATCAACACCGCGCGTGGAAAAATTCTTGATACCGGTGCGCTGGTGCATTTCATCGAGCACGGGAAAGTGCGTGGCGCTTGTTTGGATGTTTCGGAATATGAAAGTGTTTCTTTTGAGAAGATGGATTTTTCAACGCTGCCCGAACCTTTTCAGTATTTGACAAAATCAGACAAGGTGATCCTTACACCGCACATTGCAGGTTGGACATTTGAAAGCAATGAAAAAATTGCAAGGGTTTTAGCAGAAAAACTTATTTCTGCACTTTCTTAAAGCGGAACCTCTTCGAAAGAAAAACTAAATTTCACCACTTCAGAAATATCCTGTCCGCGATCCATAATTTCTTCATCGCCTTTTTCATACGCCCAGACAATTGTAACCTCATTTCCATAACGCTGGATCAAACGTTTCATCAACCCGATAATGTGGCGTATGGTGGACGTATTAAAGTACGTCATGAAAATGCGGAACGTGACTTTGCCGTTATATTCAATCTTGAATTTTTCCACCCAATCGTACAAAGGCTGAAAGAACTCGTCAGAATTTTCGGGAATAGAATTGCCCTTAATGTACAACATTGCTTTTTCGGCGTCGAAGTGAACGCCGGCTGTGCGGATTGTGTTTGTTATTATTAAAGGCTCGAGCATAATGTAGGTTGCGCAAAGATCGTAAAAGGCTGGCAATTACGCACTAAATAATGATCTGCTTCATATTTATAAATTCAATATAACAAATCGTTACAAAAGCAGGACAGGTCGTTGAATTTTCCATGCACATCGAATGCGGGTTTGTTAATTCCGGATTTAAGGGGCTGTAAGGGCAAGAAAAAATTGCCTGTCTGCGAATTGTAAACCCTTTTAAACTGTGTCTTTACTAAGCACCAAAATCCGCTTATAATAATTCCGAAACATAAAATTTAAACAGGCTCTTAGCAGCTCAATTATTCTTCATCACAATCTGCACCGTGTATCTCGTTTTTACTTCGAGAAAAATTTGTTTTCCTTCCGTTACACGATCAATAGTTGCCTGGTCGTAATAACGGATGGTAACAAGCTCGGCATTTTCGTTGTAGAGCACACGGTAATTTTCTTTTAGCTTTTCAATCAGCTCAGGAAGTTTTGCTGCATCATGATCAACGCTTACTGAAAAGCTGATGGCAGAATTGAGCATCACGTTTATCTTCATCCGGTGTTTTGCAAACAGCTCGAAAATATCACCAAGATTTTCTTCCACGATAAATGAAAAATCTTTTGGAGAAATTGAGATCAATACCTGATCAACTTTGAAAATAAAACACGGTACAGGAAGATGAACTTGTTCCTCGTAAATTTTTGTTCCTTCTTTTTTCGGGTCGAGGAATGAACGAACGTACAGCGGAATTTTTTTGTTCTGTAATGGCTTAATCGTTTTAGGATGAATAACAGTTGCGCCATAATAAGTGAGCTCGATCGCATCCTGGTACGTGAGCTGCGGAATCAATTTCGTTTCATCAAACCATTTCGGATCTGCATTCAATACGCCGGGAACATCTTTCCAGATCGTTACACTTTCTGCATTGAGGCACCAGGCTAAAATAGCAGCAGTAAAATCAGAACCTTCGCGGCCAAGCGTGGTGGTGAAATTTTCAGATGTAACACCAATGAACCCCTGCGTGATCACCAGCTGCTCTTTGCCGGATTGAAAAAACGGAACCAATTCTTCATTCACGCGTTGTTCCGTTAATTGCCAATCTACTTTTCCTTCGCGGTAAGAATTATCTGTTTTAATAAAGTCGCGAATGTCGAGCCATTTATTTTTCAATCCTGCTTCTGCAAGATACGCGCTGAGAATTTTGATAGAAAGTACTTCACCGATAGAAACGATCTGGTCATATTCACAATCGTACGAATGCGTCGGATCTTCTTCAATGGCCCATTCGAGCTCAACGAATGTGTTATGAATTTCGGTGAAGACGAAATGTTTTTTATCGGGAAATAATTGATCAAGAATATCAAAATGGTAGTTGCGGATGTCTTCAAGCACTTCAATTGCATTTTCATTCTTATGATAAAATGCATCGCATAACCGTTCGAGGCTGTTGGTGGTTTTTCCCATTGCAGAAATGACAACCACTAAAGGTTCGCCTGTAAACTGGTTGAGAATTCCGGCTACATTTTTTACGGCGTTCGCATCTTTTACTGAGGCTCCCCCGAACTTGAAGATTTTCATGGATACGAAAGTACGGGAAAAAGGTTGGTGGTCCTTCGACAGGCTCAGGAGTGGTGGGAAAATGGTTGGTAGTTAAACCCAGCTCTCTCGTCAAACTGTTATTTCTATTTTAATTACTTGTATGGTTTTAACAAGAAGCGACTACCGAAAGCCCAATGTCATTAAGTTAAGAGCATTTTTGCCTGTCATCAATTCCGTG
>JBKJMR010000192.1:0-5638 GCA_046596275.1 Bacteroidia bacterium
GCAGCGTGCTGCCTTGTTTAACCGGTATCGGGAACACATTCATGGATGCATTCGGTGTTGCTTCGGGTTCACCAATGCGCGGTCCGCAGACTTCTTTCAGACTGATATCATCAAGAAGCGCATCGTTTCCTGCTGTGGAGGCGGTGTAAAGCAACACCTGCAGCGTAACAGTTGTACCGGTAGCTGTAAATGTTCCGCACATTTTAGTCCATTCAGTTGTTCCTCTCGGCAATGTATCCCAGCTAAGATTCTCCCACCAGCCGTTGTTATTGATCATCAGGCTCATTGTCGGATCAGGACCGCAAACGATGCATGCATTTTTAACCCAGGCAGAGAAACAATATGTTTTTCCCGGTGTGACGGTTGCAACTTGCTCCCAAACCATCCCGAAAGGATCATTCTGGTTTGGTCCGTCAATAAGCATGAAGCGGCTACCGTTGCACGTGTGATCAAAACCTTGCCATGCGCTGTTAAATGAACCGGCGTCGGATGCTTCCGTGTAATTTCCATGACCAATATAATGCGGCGAATTACATGGCAGCGTAGCACCGAGGAAGCTGGTATAATTCAGAAAGCAATTCGGTGCGCTGAAATCCCCGTTCACTACAATCTCCTGTCCGCAGGTAATACAACATTCATCCGGATCCGGAATACAGCTTACAGCAATCTGTTCAGAAACGGTATCTGAACCACAAGCAGTAGTGATAATATGTGTTACCGTGAAGGTTGCACAATACGTAAAAACATGCGTTGGGTTAAGGCTTGTTGAAGTGGTTCCATCGCCAAAATCCCAGAAATCTGAACCGTAATCAGTTTCAGTATTTGTGAACGTAATGTTTTGGTTGCAGTTAACAGGGTTCGGCGAATAAGTGAATGCAGCTGTCGGTAAATGTCCTTGTTTGACACAGGAAATATCATCCACCGCCAGCTTATTCTGACGGATCCCACCAACACCTGCCGCAGTAAGCACTACATCAATTTCAAGCGGACCATTTACAGTCGCAACAAATTGTCCGCAGATTCTCATCCACGGTGCACCACAACCAAGTCCAATGGTTGCAAGCAATTGCCCACCAACGCCACCGGTGCGCAGCTCAACTGTAGGAGGAATATTTCCCGGGCCACAAGTAGCGGCGTTCAATACCCAGGCGCTGAAACAATAGGTTTCACCTTTGGTAACATTGATCGTCTGGTACCATGCACGCATCGAAGCACCGGGAGCCGATTGTCCATTTACAAGCAGGTACCTGGTTCCGCCACCTGTATGATCTGCAGCCGCCCATGCCGGGTGATAAAAGTTGGCGGTAGCAGCAGCTTCAGTAAAGTTGCCCGTGCCAAAGGGAGCAGGCGGACCGCATGGAACAACCGTATAATCGGAGAAATAACCGAGGTTACAAATCGGTGTTGCAAAAGTTCCGTTAAAAACCGTTTCCAAAACACAACCCTGGCACGTGCATGGTGCCTGCTGTGCATTGATTTTTACTGTAAAAAGCAAGCAGATAAAAATAAAACAGCACGTGAGCCATTTTTTAAAATGCAGGTTGAGCTTTTCGGATTGCCGGTAAACACCTGGTGTTCGCGCAGCTGTGGAGGATGTAGTGTTCATGGAATTTTTTTGAACGAATCTACATTGCCGATTTTCCTTTTGCTGAGCAATAATGCCCGTCGTATTATTTCTTGTGTGAATGGCATCGTTTGTTGCGTGAACAGCAAATTTCAGGCAACATGTTTTCCGGAGCCAGGAAGTATTGGAATATACAGTTTCACCAGCGTACCCGCGGGATGGCCGGACGCATCTTTTTTTTCGGTCACCTCCACAATGAATGATTGACTGTTCATGCGACTCATCAGCTCGAGCCGTTCTCGGGTTATCGCCATGCCAAGGGAATGTTGCTGGTATAAATTTCTTCGTTTTTCGTCATGAGAAAAACCAACACCGTCATCTTCAATCTCAATTTGAAGCAAGCCGGATGTTTTTTCATTTATGCGGATAAACAAATGTCCTGCACCTTGTTTCGGTGCAATACCATGGAGGATCGCATTTTCAACGAATGGCTGAATGATCATATTCGGTAGGTGAACATTTTCCAGCCCGGGAGGAATTACGATCGAATAGTTGAGCTTATTTCCTAACCGCAAGTGTTCGAGCTCAAGGTATAATTCCAACCGCCTGACTTCATGGTGCAGGCTGATAACGGTTTCGCGCGTGTCCTCGATTGTTTGACGAACAAGTGTTGCAAAGCGCGACAAGTAATCTTCGCCTCCGCGCGTGTCTTTCCGGTTGATGAAATATTGAATAGAGTTAAGACAATTAAAAATAAAATGCGGGTTGATCATTGCAGTCAGTGCTTGCTGACGCAGGTGCAACATTTTATTTGTGATTTCCATTTTCTCTTTTTCCTGCTTCATCTTTTTTAGAAAGTAATAGCGCATTCCAAAAAGAAGCAAGCAGATCAACAGTAAAATACTTGTTATGGAAAACCATCCTGTTCGCCAGAAAGGAGCAACAGCATTAATTTTCACCGAAGCTGCAGGACCCCATTCGCCGCGCTCAAGACGAGCCTGCACAGTAAAAACATAGTTGCCCGGTGGAAGTGCCGAAAATTCCAATAGATGATGTGGCGTATACGTCCAATCATCACTAAGCCCTTCCATCCGGTAGCGATATTCTATTTTCTCCGAATTTCTGAACGACGGCGCGACAAACTGTAACAGCAATTTCCGGTCTTGCCATGAAAGCTCTACCTGCTGCGGATTATTTAAACTTTGGTCATCTGATGTTGCATTCAGCACATACACTTTTGGCGGAATGACAGCAGTTATATTATTACGCAACGACATGCTGATAACGCCGTTCACTGTTCCTGCCCACAGCACCTGCCCGCTTGTAATTAAAAGCGACAGGACATCATTCCCTGCAAGAAAGGGCGTACTTATTTTATACTGGCTATTGCGTAATGTAATACAATGCAATCCGCGCATTGTTCCTACCCAGATTTTGTGTGCGGCATCTTCCCTAATTGCATGGCAGCGGTCGTTGCAAAGTCCATCGTTTGTGGTAAAGATTTTCCATTTTCCATTCTCACAAACTGCCAGCCCATTATTTGCAGCAACCCATAAACGCTGATGTGAATCGAAAAAAATGCAATTGATATGTTGCAACGGCATGTTCTTCTCGTATGAAAATTTTCCATTCTCATAACGGTAAAGACCGGAGTCGGTGCCGAGCCAGAGTTGTTTCTGTGCATCAAAAGTGAGCGCATTTATTCTTCGCGGGCGGGGGAGCAAAAGTTTTTCGGTGAACCAATGTTGGCCGTCAAACTTCAATTGCGCTGCCGTGCTGTATCCTCCCAGCCAAATTTCATTCCCGTTCTTACACCACGATAACGCCGCAAAATCAATTTCTTCTTCGTGGCCATTCACCATGTTGCGGATAATTGTTTTTTGGGAAGTTCCGGTAAACAGGAACTCTTCATTTGTCGCAACGCAATACACATATTCATCGGGTTGCAATGTTTTCACTGGAAGCCGACTGATCTCCGTACCAAAAAAATTTACAGCACCGATGGAACCGATGATGATCTTATTGTCTTTGCAAGTAAGCGCATTTGCATAGAGGGTGATCTTATTTTTTTCGACAGGGAAATAGCTGATATCAGCAGCGTACAAAACAAATGCGCCATTCCCTAACGTAGCAAACCATGTATTTCCTTCGCGGTCGCAGAAAATATCATTGACAATCATTCCCGATAATCCAAGCATCGCAGTATAATCATGCAGCTGATTATTTATTATTCGCAGCACACCTGCACCGGGCGCGCAATACCAGATGCTGTTGTCGGGTGCGAGCATTAAATCTCCAGAAGCTTCTCCTTTTCCTGTGTAAAAGGACGCAACGATATTTCCGCTAATCAAATGAAGTATTTTTCCTTTCGCGCTTATCCAATATTCATTCGGAGCAGCTTCGCAAATATCAAAGGTTTCTTCGCGGATGATTGCCGGCAAATACGGTTGCATTCCTGTTGATTGGGTATAACGGTAAATGCCTTTATCACACGTAAAAAAGATACTTCCATCAGCAGCTGCAATCATTTTCCGGAAGCGTATGTCCTTATCGACGCGTGAAATGGTTTTGCCCGAAAGAAGAAAAAGCTGGCCATGCACTTCTGATATCCACGTTCGGTTTTGCTTATCGCGAAGCGTATACGTCACCATCGAAGGCAGACTTCCTGATAACACTTGTGGTTTGGTACTGGAATCGTTTGCAAGAATGTAAACCCCGGCACCGTATGTGCTGACCCATTTTTCATTTCCGTATTCAGCAGTTGACAAAACGGAAGAGTTGCCGAATAGTGAAGCGTTATAATTCCGGAAAGCAGTTCCGTCAAAACGGCTGATGCCATAATCGGTGCTGAACCACAAAAAACCTTGCTTGTCCTGGAAGGTGCGATAGACACACGCATGTGGCAACCCATCTTTAATGGAATATTGTCGTGGAAGTAAAACTTGTGCATGCAGCTGCGCCAGGCAAAAGAAGCTTGCCAGGAGAAAGGAATGTAAAATTATTCTCATGTTCACACTTTTAAATTGCCCGTAATATGGCTTACAACGCGAAAAAAACTTTGTTGACGGTATCGTGATACAAAAAGTTTGCGGTTATCGCTGAGGAGAACAGAGCCGCCTTCTTCTGAATAATATTCACGAAAATGAAGAAGATTGATAATATGTGATTTGTGAATGCGGAAAAAGAAAACACTGTCCAGCTTTTTTTCAAACGTGATTAGTGAACGTGAAACAACAATTTGTTCGCCGTTTGTCAAATAAACAATTGTGTAATTACTATTTGCCTCGAGGCTGATAATATCACGCAGCGCCACAAGCTTAAATCCTTTGAGGTAATGCAGCTCAATCTTCTTACTGAAATATTCACCGCTTGCAAACCCGGAAGCTTTGCGAATGAGCAGGTTATTTTCCGCTCGCATTACAGCTTCTTTAAATTCTTTTTTGTTGATCGGCTTGAGCAGGAAATCAACTGCACCTTCGCGCAATGCTGGTATGGCATACTTCATATGCGCGGTAACAAAAATGAGCTGCGTATTTTTGTTTTGCAATCCGTGCGCAAAAGAAATTCCGTCAAGCTCGGGCATCTCGATGTCAAGAAAAATCACATCGACAGGATGTTCGTCGAGGAAAGCGGCCGCTCCCACAGTTGATTCAAGCTCAGCGACAATTTCTATTTGTGGGCAAAATTCGGCATGCAGATCTCGTAAGTAACTGCGTGCAAATTTGTCGTCGTCAATAATCACTGATCTTAGTTGCATCTTCCCGACTTTTTCGCACCGTGTTCAGGGAGCGATAATGAAATGTAATACTGCCGCTTCTTACGAATATATAAATTTTAGCTGTTGAATTTCATGGAAAATTTATGATTGATAATTAAGAATGGCAAACCGCCCCTCATTTTGCCAGGGAGAGCAACAAATCATCTCATATTGGTTTAAACAAAAAAAGCACTGCTCCTGAGAACAATGCTTCTTAAAATGTGTGGGCCCTCTCGGGATTGAACCGAGCACCTGCGGTCACGATAGCTATCGGGAGAGTCCGATGCTTATTTCTCATATTGTTTACTGAATAAAAT
>JBKJMR010000291.1:0-6627 GCA_046596275.1 Bacteroidia bacterium
CTGCGACTTCCTCTGCGTCGAATATTTCGTGGAGTCCTTTTGCTGAACTCAGTTCTTCATCAGGTAATGTGGTGAATGCGTTTCCATCTTCAACGACGACACTGGTAATTACTGCTACTGATTCGAATGGATGTGCGTCAACTGATTCCATTGTGCTGACTGTTTACCCTGCTCCACCCATTCCTGTTATTTCACAAAGCGGAATTGATCTTATGTCAAGTGAGCCTTCTGGAATTCAATGGTATCTGAACGGCAATATTATTAACGGCGCAACTTCACAGTATTACACTCCTGTTCAAAATGGAAATTATACTTTGATGTATACCGATTCGAATGGTTGTAGTTCTACTTCTCCTGTCTATTATTTTGGAACTGTAAACATTAACCAGAACAATGCTGAAATTCCTGCATGTTTTTATAATACTGATCAGAGGAAGTTTAATTTCACCGGCATAACGCCCGGAACATATCAACTTCAAATTTACAATCAACTTGGACAGGTAATTGTTAGAGATCAAATTGCGCTGAATCAGAATTATTTTGAATATTCATTCGCTCCATCCACTGGCGTTTATCTGATCAACTTGAACTCAATATCAAGTTCAATTAATCTAAAAGCATTTGTTCCTGCCGAATAGAAAATTGAAATAGACTTCAATACTTATCCTGCCTTACTTTCCTTGCCCAAATTCCCATTAAGCGCATCAGGATTCATTTTAGGCAACCGCGACACCGCCTCCACCTTCAACCGATTTACAACCTGCGCATAGATCTGCGTATTCTTAATATCAGAATGCCCCAACAGTTTTGACACAGTATAAAGATCAGCACCTTCCATAAGCGTCAGCGTTGCGAAAGTATGCCGCCCCAAGTGAAAATAAACTCTTTGATCTATTCCCGCCCGTTTCCCCCAACGACTCATCGCCTGCCCTGCCGTTGAGCGAATACCACTTTTACCAATCGGCTCATACAAGCGTGGAAAAACGTAGACGCTTTGCGCTTCCTCTTTTGCCATTTTCCGGCGTTCTTCTAAAATCAACACCGCTTGCTCCGACAATGGAAGATAAGTCGTGTTCTCCGTTTTTATCTGTTCAACACGCATCACATGCTGCGTTTTTCCTTCAATGCTTTGTTTCATCACCTGTGTCCACTTCAAACGGCTGCAATCGCTCCAGCGAAGCCCTGTAAAGCAGCTAAACAGGAAAGCCAGCCGTAAGTGCGGATGAATGTATTTGCTGCTCCTGGCGAGCTTTTCAATTTCCTCGATGGTTAAGTAAGCCGGAACAGGTCGTTTCAGCTTTATGCGCTCAGAACGTGGAATCTTTTGATAAGGATTTGCACTTATATAACCTTTTTCAACGGCCTTGTAAAGTTGTGTGCTGAAACGATGCACCAGCGAGTAAACCGTGCCTTGCGATAATCCATCCGATTTCAAAAAATCCTGAAAGTTTAAAAGAAATTTCCTGTCAATTTTGCTCATCGGTATTTCTTCATCACCCGTAAATGCAATGAGTTTCTTACACAGATGTTCAGTCGGAACCTGCGTACGATTCGTTTCAGAATTTTTTCTAATGAATGCGATCAGATCACTATCGCCCTTTTGTTCATCGGGCAGATTATTCTTCTCTACGGTAAGTTGATACTCTTTAGAAGTCCTGGCTTTTTCAGCAAGCTTTCTTTTTTCAATATTCTCAACCGAACGCTTGCTTCCCTTAAAGCGAATATCTAAAAATTCATACCATCGCTTACCGCCGTGACTAATGTCAAGATAATACGACACACCACCGCTCTTCAACTTTTTCTCACGCAGAATAACACCCATGTCTTTATGGTTTTACGAGTATATAAGAGTAACGTTACGAGTAACGGTTTTATCGTAAAACCAAAGAAAACATTAACATATCATTTGGAAAAAATGCCCTGAAAGCCCCGCCGCTATTAGCTTTTGTCTTCTTATCCTAACTTTTGATTTCAGGGATATTTTTAAAGATAGCAAATTAGTTGGGAGTTGGGGGTAGTGAATTCGGAGGGTTGATAATGAGGGATCTGCGGCAATTCATTTGACGAATAAATGCCGGGATTCGTCGGCATTAAGTGCTCATGTGAATATTATTCGGCGAATTTTATTGGGGTATGAAAATAGCGCGTTATTAATCTTTCCGGGTTTCCCCTTGAAATACACGATTGTATTTGTTTTTCAGATTATCCGCCAATTTTAGGGCCAGTCAGCAAACTAATTAGCAGGAACAATATATGAAAGTAAACGATTAGCCCCAGTCCGGTTAAGGCTAAGCCAAGCAATGTATCAGCAACCTTTTTGTTACCCGACTGAAGAGAATAGATAATCAACAAAATAAGATTAAATGGACCACATAAATATTTTACCCACACACCGCTATATTTCCAGGCCGCTTCACCAAAATCCAGTTTTATATATGTGAAATAAGCCCATTGTGGCATCGTATGAAACACTACAAAGACGAACCATGGCACCAAAGTAGTTACTGCCATGACCTGTATCAGCCTATTTGAAATCAAACTAGTCATTAAACAATTCCTTAAGTATTTCTATTCGGCCATTAAAGACGGAAAAAAGGTACCACCGTTCACTTATCTTTTTAGTCTGTCGCACACACACGTACGTAATGCTATCCTGAAAAAAAAATTGAAGATTCTCGATATTTTCGGTGGCGGAATCTGTTAACCGGTAAATTAAACCTTCGGATGCGCCTAATTCCTCGTTATAATTCAATACAAACATACCGTGAGAGCCGTCCCGCGAGCGACAATATGTTTGCGCACTGTCTTGATCCATTAAAAGTCTTAATGAATTCACTTTGTCAAGCAAATAATGCTCGCGTGCAGAATAAGCCGAAGATTTCATGAACATAACTGTATCACCGTTATAGATCACTCCAAACGGATCTATAGCCATCAAACTATCTTTGAGTTGTCCTTTGTTTAGCAAATTTTCTGCCGCCACCGTATCAAAGGTTTGCCATGCTGGATCCCGACAACCCCATGAGAAAGTGATAAAAATAACGGTTAGCGAAATGAGAATTTTCACGTTTTGGTGTTAAGTACCTTGTCGGCTAATCGTGTTGATAAGAGTTTTATTGCATTCACCAGGTGTGAAGTTAATACGAGCAATACTTCACCGCATTTACCAGTTCTTAAAGATAGACAGATATTTGTCGAAGCAAGGCGATAAAAGTGGCAACGCAATTACTCACGCTTATCGTCATTACAAAAAAAGCCTGTCGTAGTCAGACTACAACAGGCATATTAGCATTGAATTTGAAAATCGACCCTTACGGAAACATGTTCGTGAGATCGCCATAATAAATGGCTTTACCCTTTACCTTAACCATGATCACCAATGTGAATTCGCCTTCCAGCGTCCGCGCTTTTGAGAAATAATATTCGCCATCAGGAAATAAATATTCCAGTCCGCGAAAAAATTGAACAGAATATTGTCCGGCTACCGGTTGCACCAATTGTTCGTCATCAGAAATTACCACAGGTCCGAGTTCCACGTCTGCATGATTGTAAACTGCATCATCGCAACCGAACCTTATATAATGGGACTCGCACGAAACTACGTTATAACCAATATCATCGCGGGTCTTTAAAACAGGGTCGGCGATATCCTCGTCATCGAAGAAAAGTTCGATCATCTGATCATAAAGTGCTTTTGAAATAAAATGAATGCTTGCGAAATAAGCATTCCTGATTACGTTATCGCATTCGTGTGTTGTAGGTGCCATTATTTTTGAATTTTTATAGGTTAATGCTGCTGCTAATTGCAGTAAACATATAAAAACCACAGAATCGCTCAAACACCTGCAATTCAAATCAGGTATTCCTACGAAACGATTACGTAGAAGTACGCACTACCATCCCCAAATAAACGCATACAGCTTCACTCCCGGTAACAACTTCGCAACATCATTACCGAATGCATTCCACGCACCTTTTACATTGGCTTCAAACAACTTTTTCCTTTTTGAATTTTCATACGCATCAGCTTCATCAGTTTGCGTGTGTTTGAGATAAATCTGTTCGCCAATACAAAAAACTACTTTTTTGAGCTTTGGACATTTAGCAAAAGCATTCATACTCTTTAGCAGCACATTTACCGAATCAATAAAAACTTTTCTTGCAGCATCCGAACTGTCGGGAGCCAGCGTAAATTTTACTTGTACAAGTTCGAGCGATTCCAGCTGGGTAAAGTCATACAACCCAACGTTTTTTAATTCTGCCACATCTATTGTTATAGATTTTGTAATTGAAGGAATCTCAAAAATTTCCGCCAGCGTCGAGCTGAAAACAGGCGCTTCAAGTTTACTGTTTGAGTTGACCGGTAAAAATTCTTTTTGTTGCGCATTGATCGAAAGGCTGCAGCAGAAAAGAAAAGTTGCTAGTAGAAATTTCATTACAAGATTTTAAAAGTGAATGAATTCAAATTGAACTACCAGCCCCAGTTGTAAGCATACAACCGCACGTTCGGAAGCTCCACGCTTATATTTTTTCCGAAGGTACGCCATGCACCAACAATGTTCTCATCCGCCCGGAATCCGAATAGTCCGCTGTAACCATCTTTTACCTTCGGGCCGTTGTCAAAATAAATTTGTTCGCCGATGCAAAACAATATTTTATCCAGCTTCGGACATTTCGAAAATGCGCTTACATTCTTCATGAGCAAATTAATCGAATCCCTGAACGCTTGTTTTACCGCTTCTGAGCTTGAAGGGTTAATCGTAAATTTTATCTCGATGGTTTCCACATTCGTAAGCTTTGAAAAGTCAAAGTTCGGGGCATTCACCAGCTCTTCAGCATCTACTGTCAGCGATGTCCAATGCGGAGGATCAACAAAAATTTCCGCGAACGTGGAAGAAAAAAGTTTCGACTCAATTCCTTCTTTCGGAAGACCAAAAAATCTATCCTGCTGCGCATTCGCAGAAAGACTGAAAAAGAAAAGCAAAATAACGGGAAGAAATTTCATAATCGCAGGTTTGAATGTATAAGTCTGTTACTGATCAAACGTTACATTATAAATTATGTTTCTAACTCATTTGCTGTATTTAGTTTGGAGTTTGGAGTGGTTATCGATTTATATGGGCATCCTCTACTGGATTTAATGACTGGGTGATTTGGTGACTGGGTGATTGTTTTGTAGTGGACTAATTTTACCTCGCACTTTACCATCACCAATGTGCGAAAGCCTATGCGCGCTAATCACCCAGTCACCAGATCCTCCGCACTGCAATCTCTTATCTCCGAACTAACCACTACTTTTACAAAATGCGTATCGATATAATCTCCGTCGTCCCCGATTTGCTTATCAGTCCTTTCGATCATTCCATCATGAAACGTGCGAAGACGAAAGGGCTTGCCGAAGTAAACCTTATCAACCTGCGCGATTATTCTACCGACAAACATAAAACTGTCGATGATTATGCGTTTGGCGGTGGCGCGGGAATGGTTTTGAAAATTGAACCGATCGTCGCTTGCATGGAAGAGCTGAAAAGCAAACGCGATTACGACGAAATACTTTATATGTCGCCCGACGGAGAACTTTTTGATCAACCGATGGCGAACAGAATGTCGTCGTTCAAAAATCTGCTTATTCTTTGCGGACATTACAAAGGCATCGACGAGCGCGTGCGTGAACATTTTATTACACGAGAAATTTCGGTCGGCAATTTTGTTTTGTCCGGTGGAGAACTGGCAGCTGCTGTTGTTGCGGACGCGATTCTTCGTTTACTTCCGGGTGTTTTGAATGACGAGACTTCAGCTTTAAGCGATTCTTTCCAGGATAACTTAATTGCGCCACCCGTATATACGCGACCAGCAGAATTCCGCGGATGGAAAGTGCCCGAAATTTTACTTTCCGGTCACGAAGAAAAAATCCGTCAATGGAGACACGATAAATCGGTGGAAAGGACGATGGAAAGAAGACCGTTTCTGCTGAAATGAAATATTGTCATGGCAGGGATTTAATAATCTGGTAATCTAGTAACTTGGTAATTGAGAATGGGGAAATTGATGATTGTGAACTGAAATAAGCAATTAACTATAGTCTGGGTAATTATCTATTATAAATCTCGTTTTCGGTATCATTTTGTAAGACTTCTTTTAAAGGGCCGAGGAAATCCGATTATTGGCTTTGCTGCTTTCTGAAGTCTTCCGCCATTTTCTGAACAGCTTCTTTTTCCTGTTCATTGCGGAGATCAAATAACAAGGCGGCTTCTTTTTTATTTACCACGAAAGTTCCGGACCACCTGTCGTGCCAGCCTCTGTCGGCCAAACAAGAAAAACCATCGAAAGGAACCCATCTTGAAATTGTCCTTATTGCAATAGTTCCGGCGTCAGGTTTTTCAGCGTATTCATTGATCACTACGCGACCAAAAATCATTTTACCCGGAGTAGAACCTGTTACCATCTCAAACAGGAAATAAAAACACAAACCCAGGAAAGAACCCATCATATTGATTTCGATATGCCAACCCGAAAATGCTAAACTTCCAAATAAAAGTTGTCTGCCCGACATAAATACAAAGCCAATTAAAAAGCCAATTAGATTTATGCATATGCTATCAGTGAGATAATGCCAAAACCGGTCCC
>JBKJMR010000601.1:0-6973 GCA_046596275.1 Bacteroidia bacterium
CGGACCGGTATCGTTAATAGTATCGCAAAACCATTTCTTTCCCGATTGTTCTAATGCATTCAGCTGATCGCATAGCGGCTGCATGGAAACTCGCGGTAATGTGGGACGGGAAACAATATCCACCCATGTCGTGTATTTGTATTCAAGCTCGTAGCGGTTTTCAGAATACATGCTCAATACAATATCAGTTCCTTGCGTGGCGCTGAACAATGCGTAATAAGAAACGGGCTGCGGAGTTTTGATTATTGTTAAACCAATTTCATTTATTGCAGAATGGATTGAAGTGTTCCCATGAATCGTTTCATGATCTTTTTTGATGCGCAAATAATCTTTCGACCAAACCGAAATGAATTGATCAGGATTTTTTATCACCTCAGCAAAACGTGGGAGGAACCACGCGAATTTTTCTGCGCACGCTTTCAATTCATGATCATCACCAAACGGAGGATAAAAACGTGTTCGCTCTTCCGCATCAATCCAGCAAACAATTTTCAAAGCAGCATCATCTTCTTCCAGTGATAAATCCAATTCACGAAAATCACCGATACGCGCAACAGCTTTTAAAATTTTTTCATATTGTAAAGCAAGACCCGGCTCAAACAAACTCCATACGCCTACAAGTCCGTCAATATCAAAATGTGTAGCTGTGATCAGCTCATGTTGTAAACCCGGATGTTTGTGCCTGATTGCGTTGATCACAATGCCTCCGCTTGTATCATCAGCAATTGCTTCAATATTATTTTGTCCTTTCCAATGCGAAAGAATCAATCCCGAAGAATGCGCACCATCAACGATGATGGCTTCCCGGTTATTGAGTTCGTGGAAAGGGATGAAGGATTTCATAAATCAAAATTCAAAAGTTGGATAAACTAAATACCATAAATTTCCAGACAGGAAGATTCTTTATCATTTTCAAGAAAGTCGCGAATTGTTAGATGATTTTTTCAGCTGCAATATCAATGAAATCTGAGTCGAATGTTACGATAGAGAAGTTGTTTTGCAAATTGCCAAATGGAATGATCTAAAGTGTCAATTAGACCCAATTCTTTGGCCTGTGCAGATCCAGGAAAGATATCCTGAATCTTTTTGATGATTCTGAAAGAAATATTCTGATCAAATAATAGTTTCATGAAGCGAACTTCAAGCGATGTTCTTTATCAGCAGCATAAGCAAGGCATGCACGAATGCTTTCTTCATTTAATTCCGGAAAGTCATTTATAATTTCTTCAATACTCATACCGGATGCCATCCATTGAAGCACATCGTAAACAGAGATCCTTGTGTTGTTTACACATGGTTTCCCAAATCGAATATTTGGATCGATAGAAATATATTCCTGATAAGACATAAACGAAGTTAAGGAATTGATCGTAAATTCTCAATAAATAGCCGGCCATTTCTCCGGATCATCATCATGCATCATCGAATAAGCGATGTCATAAATATCTACCGTTCCCGGCTTGCTGAAGAAATCTCCGTCAGAACCGTAAGCCGGACGATGATCGCGTGCGGTGAGTGTGCGTGGCTCGCAATCCAAATGTTTGTATGCGCCCTGGTTTTCGAGAATGTTCTGCAAAATAAAAGCAGACGCACCGCCCGGAACATCTTCATCAACAACAAGCAAACGATTTGTTCGCTTCACCGATTCAACAATAGAATTGTTTTTATCAAACGGCAATAACGTTTGCACATCAATTACTTCAACAGAAATATCTGCTTCCTGCAATTGTTTTGCTGCATCAAGACACAAACGTAATGTTGCACCGTAGCTGACGAGCGTAATATCTTTTCCTTCACGGATAATTTCCGGGATGCCCAATTCCACTTTGAACTTGCCCCAGTTTTCAGGACGGCGTTCTTTTAAACGATATGCATTCAACGGTTCAATTACCAGTGCAGGTTCATCCGCTGTAAGCAAGGTGTTATACATTCCTGCGGCCTGCGTCATGTTACGCGGAACACAAATGTAAATTCCACGAAGCGAATTAATGATCATTCCCATTGGTGAACCGGAATGCCACACACCTTCCAAACGATGTCCGCGCGTGCGGATAACAACAGGCGCTTTTTGTCCTCCAACCGTTCTCCATTGCAATGTTGCAAGATCATCGCTGAGAATTTGCAATGCGTAAAGAAGATAATCGAGGTATTGAATTTCAGCGATCGGGCGCAAACCACGTAATGCCATGCCAATTGCCTGACCGATAATTGTTGCTTCACGAATACCTGTATCGAACACGCGGATCTCTCCGTATTTTTTCTGCAATCCTTCAAGACCTTGATTTACTCCGCCGATAAATCCGGAATCTTCACCGAAGATCACTACTTCAGGATACGCTGAAAGAATAGAATCAAAATTATCACGGAGAATTTCTCTTCCGTCATAAAATTTTTCTTCGCTTGCATATTCAGGCTTCACCGGTTTTACTTCGAGCGCAGTTCCGCTATGGAGATTCGCGCTGTAACGGTTGAAATTTGCAATTGCATTTATCTGCAGCCAGCTGATGAGCTTCGCGCGTGCAGGAATATTTTCATTTTTCACATAACGCAATGCCATCTTCGCCGAAGAGATCATGTCACGGCGTGTTGCATCCGTTGTAGATGAAAGATCATTGCGCACTTTGGTGATAAACACAACATTCTCACTTTCATTTGCTAAATTTTCCAGCAAGGCGAGCACTTCTTTTGATTCAGCTTTTAACGGTGCGAGATACGCTTCCCACGCAGCACGACGAGCCGTCTTCACATGTTCCTTCGCTTCTTTTTCCAGCTGATCTAATTCTTCTGCATTTGCAATTCGTGAAGTAACGATCCACTCACGGAATTTTTTCAGGCAATCAAAATCAGTTTCCCATTGCAGGCGCTCTGCCGTTTTGTAACGCTCGTGTGAACCCGAAGTAGAATGTCCCTGCGGCTGATTCACTTCTTCCACGTGTACCAAAACAGGTACATGCTCATCACGACAAAGTTTTGAAGCATCAGCATACGTTTCAACCAAATGCGGATAATCCCAGCCACGTGTTTTGAAAATTTGAAACCCGGGCTTCTCAGCAGTACGTTGAAATCCTGAAAGCGCATCTGAAATACTTTCTTTTGCTGTTTGATATTTTTTCGGAACAGAAATTCCATAACCATCATCCCAAACAGAAACGAGCATTGGAATTTGCATTACCGCTGCAGCGTTCATCGTTTCCCAAAACAATCCTTCAGAAGTAGAAGCATCACCAATGGTTCCGAATGCGATTTCATTTCCTTTGTTCGTGAACTTAGAAAATTTCGCTGAGTGCAAATCAGCGTTTTGTTTGTAATGTTTTGAAGCAAGCGCCAATCCGAGAAGACGAGGCATTTGTCCGCCGGTTGGAGAAATATCAGAAGATGAATTTTTTATTTTGGTAAGATCTTTCCACGAACCATCTGCATTCAAGCTACGCGTAGCAAAATGTCCATTCATCTGCCGACCTGCAGAAGAAGGTTCAGCTTCCACATCTGTATGTGCATACAATTGCGCAAACCATTCCTGCAACGACAAGTTCTTTGTCGCGAACATAAAAGTCTGATCGCGGTAATAGCCCGAACGAAAATCTCCTTCTTTAAAAGATTTCGCCATTGCTAATTGCGCCACTTCTTTTCCGTCTCCGAAAATTCCGAATTTCGCTTTGCCGGTAAGCACTTCTTTACGGCCGGTAAGACTTGCTTCCCGACTTTCAAAAGCCACGCGATAATCGGCAAGGACGATATCCTGGAATTCTTTTAATTTCTCTTTAGAAACATCTGAATGTTTCTCCGCTACGTTGCTCATTTATTAATGCGGTTTTTGTAAATAGCCCGGGTCTGTGGTACAGCTTATAAACGTACCGCAATAAAATTAAGGAAATTAACGGTGAAAATGCTTGGTATGGCGTAACTGTATGTATACTTTCGTCAAAAAAATATCTATGAGAATCAAGCAATTGAGTGCGCTATTTTTATCCCTGATTTTTGCAGCTTCCTGTACAGAAGGAAATGATAAATCCAAAGGAGATACAACCTTGTCTGATAGAACCGGAGCAGTCGGTGAAAATCGGCTTGAAGATCTTTTGAAAATTAAAGACGAAACGGAATTAAAATCAAAATTCGGCAAGGATCACATCAGCTACGATACGATTTGGGGTGCGGAGGGAAGCTATACAATGGGATCCTATATTGATAAAGGGACCAATGATGAAGTGCAGATTTTTTGGTTTGATTCGCTTGAGCGTTCGATGATTGCATCAGCTTCAATTCATGCAAAATGGAATGATAATGGAACATATAATTATTCCTCAAAATGGATGTCAGTCACAGGAATAAAACTAGGATTAACAACTGATGAGCTGGAAAAATTAAATGGTAAGACGTTCACTTTTTCAGGATTCGGATGGGATTATGGTGGCGGAATCATGAGCTGGAACGACGGCAAGCTTAGTACGTTTGAAGTAGGTGTAACGCTTGTCGAAAGTGAGGACCATGAAATTTCAGAGACAGAAATGAATGAAATTTTAGGTGATCAGGAAGTAAAAAGTGATAACGCAGTGGTGAAAAAAACGCAGCCGAGAGTAAATTCGGTTTCTGTGTATTAAGATTTTGATTTCGCATTTTCTGCTTTGTCGCCTTCGATACAATTTCGTGGAGAAATTATAATGGACATTGTGATTTCTATCGAAATTTACTCAGTCTGACAAGAGGGAGATTCTGCTTTGTAGCCTCTGCTTTGTCGCCTTCGATACAATTTCGTGGAGAAATTATAATGGACATTGTGATTTCTATCGAAATTTACTCCGTCTGACAAGAGGGAAATTCTGCTTTGTAGCCTCTGCTTTGTCGCCTTCGATACAATTTCGTGGAGAAATTATAATGGACATTGTGATTTCTATCGAAATTTACTCAGTCTGACAATAGAGAACTATCTTTAAGTGGATACAAGGAAATTCTCTCTTGTCAGACTGAGTAGTCTCGTCAAAAATAATTCCACCCGAAGAAAGTTGAAGTGAATTTTGACGAGACGTATCGAAGGCGACAAAGTGCCGACGTCGAAGCAGAGGCGACAAAGCAAAGAAGACAAAGCAAAGAAGACAAAGCAGAGGCGATATCAAAAGCCACAAGCCAATATCCAATAAACAGCCGACGCCCAAAAAGCAAATCGCCTTTCCCGGATATACCAGCAAAGGCGATGAAATTATTTTGAGAAATTCTCTTAGTTGATTTGAAAATTTATCAGCTGCTAGTGATTGTGTTCTTTTTCAAGACCTTGATGCTCACCGTGATTTTGTGTTCCTTTTGGCTGATCTGTTGAAGCAGAATCGCCGGAAGCATTTTGCTCATTTGCTGATGGTGCAGTATGTCCTTCAGCTTCCTGACCGTGGTCATGATTTTCTTTTACTCCGGGACCATGTGTGTGACCTGGCTCTTGTGCATCACCATGAATTGCATCATGAGCATGGGTTTCTTCACGCGCGCCCCATTTATCTGTTCCGGAAATATCCAGGCAGAAATAACCGATAATCGCAAATCCAAGCGCAACAGTTATCAATCCTGCAAGCGGCATCCACCAACCTTGTGGATAATACTGGCGATTACCTTCTGTAGCATGATCGTCGTGCCCTGTTTCGTGTCCGTGATTTTCCATTTTTATATCAGTTGATTTAATGATGCAAGTATAAAGTTTTGCTTTGAAATGGCCGAATGCTTTGCTGATAAATTATCAGGTAGAAATTCACTAAGCGTGTGAGCCGATCGTTCTCAGGTAAAGCACGTGTGAACGAAGCGCTTTAAAAAGATTCGGATATTCAATGATCGGCACTTCATATTTCTTACAAAGTTCCTGGATCACTTTATGAAGATCGGGATAATGTACGTGAGAAATTTTCGGGAACAGATGATGCTCAAGCTGGAAATTTAATCCGCCTGTAAGCCAAAGCATCACCCTGCTGCGTGTTGAGAAATCTGCGGTGGTTGCGAATTGATGGATCACCCAGGTTTCTTCCATCTTATTGGTAGTTGGATCAGGCATTGGGAAATCAGCGTGCTCAACTACGTGGGCCAGTTGAAATACAAGCGCAAGTACAACACCGCAAACAAGATTAGCAACCAGGTAACCAACTAAAGCAGGACCAACGCCGACCATCATGATTGGAAGGATGAGGTAAATGAAAAGATAAGAAGCCTTGGTAAACCAAAAGATCATATGCTCAGCAACGGTTAGCTTACGGATCTTGAAACCGGAAATTTTACCGGTGAAATATTTTGAAAAATCGCGCTGGAAAACCCACCATAAAAGTGTGAGCGAATAAAGCACAGGAAAATAAATGTGCTGGTATTTGTGAAACCAGTAACGCTTCTGATGTTCGTTGGTGCGGATGAATGGTTTGATATCGATATCATCATCCTGTCCTTCGATGTTTGTATAAGTATGATGAATGACATTATGCTTCATCTTCCACATCATCGAGCTTCCGCCCATTAGATTAAGCGTGTAAGCCATAATTTCATTCACCCAATGTTTTTGCGAATAGCTTCCGTGAGCGCCATCGTGCATTACATTGAAACCGATAACGGCAAGATTAATTCCGAAAAGCGCACAAAGAATTAAGCTGATCCATGCCGCAGGCTGAACAAAAAGAAGGATCCAGTACATCGTAAATGCAGTAGCAATAACGACGGCTGTTTTTGTGTAAAGTTTCCAGTTGCCGGTGGTTTTGATATTGCGACTGGTAAAATATTCTTCAACGCTTTTCTTCAGCGCGACGGTAAAATCTGTTTGTTTGTTGTTGAACGAAATCTTAGACATTCCTCGGTATAGGTTAATCAGTTAATAATTTACTGTTTCCGCTGCTCAATGAGATCAGCACATGCAAGGGAAAAACGAATACAAAAACAACCGCCATTACAGTAAACTGCACGGGACGGTTGCCTTTATAAGGAAGGTGGAAAAATCAGCCTTTTAAAAGAACTTGAA
>JBKJMR010000670.1:0-3139 GCA_046596275.1 Bacteroidia bacterium
GCTGGGATGATGTTATGAATGAATATGCATCTGTGTTACCAACTGCTGACGAAAACAAATTTTTGGTTTTTTATAATGGAAATGGTTTTGGTCAGACCGGATTTGGCCTGGCAGAATTAACAATTGAAAATTAATTTCCGTGAAAAAATTTATTCATATAGGTTTCCCGAAAAACTTTTCCACCTCGCTGCAGCGCGATTTTTTTGCAGTGCATAAGGAGATCTTCCATTTGGGAATCGGGCCCGGCATTGATTATGCTGATCCTGTTATTGATGCTGCTTTTGAAGTGTATTTGAAAACTGCAAAAAAATTCAAATACCAGGAAAATGAGCAACGTCTTGCAGATCATTTTACAAGCGCGTTTCAAAAGGCGGAACAAAGTGGTAAAAAAGTGCTGACTGCTTCAAGTGAACATTTGTCTTTTTCATTTGCAAATGATTCAATTGATTTTGAAGAAAAAATGCAGCGTGTTGCAAAACTATTTGGCGACGATACAAATATTATTCTGATCATTCGTAATCAAGCCGATCTTATTAAATCACTTTATCGTGAATCGGTGCGTGTTGGTTTTCCGGGGACTTACCAGGAATACATTTACCTGCTTTATAAATACCAGGATCGTAATTTTTATTATGATTTCAGGTATGATTTGGTGCTTACTGTTTTGAAGAAATACTTTAAGTCGGAAAATATTCACCTCTTGTTTTTCGAGGATTTTAAACCAGCAGGCGCATCATTGACTGAAGAAGACGGAAAAGTAAAGCTGATCACTTCTCTTTGTGAATTGCTCGGAATAAATTATCCTGAAGCACCTTTAAGTCATTCCAATGAAGCATTAACAGATGGCGTTGTAGCCGTAAAATCGGAATTGAATAAAATCACAAGGCATGATCTTGGAAATATTCTTTACGATACAGCGGAGAAGCACAGGATGAAACATTATCTGCAAAACGATCTCAATTTGTTTGAAGAGAACGATACGCTTTACGGAGATGTGATCTCGAAAAGAAAATTGATCCTTGAAGCAGAAACAAACAATACATTTCCTTCTGAGTATAAAATAGATTATACCTTACCAGCATCACTTTCCGGTCAGGTAAAAAAGTTTTATGAAGAAGGAAATAAGAAGCTGAGCGAATCGTTTCAGCTTCCCTTCAACTATTTGAATCTTAATTTTTAATAGCAGCGTCAAGACAATGGAATACAACGGCGAAAATAAACCTGTGAATCAGCTTACGCCGTTGATTTCTGTTTGTATCATGACCTACCAACATGCGAAATATATTCGTGAATGTCTTGAAGGTGCGCTATTACAAAAAACAAATTTTCCGGTTGAAATAATTATCGGCGAAGATGGTTCGAATGACGGCACGCGTGAAATTTGCATTGAATATGCAGAGAAGAACCCGGACAGAATTCGTTTGTTTCCCCGATCAAGGAATGATGTTATCACGATCAACGGGAAAAAAACGGGCAGGTTTAATTTTATGCAAACCTTTAAAGCAGCCCGGGGAAAATATATAGCCTTATGCGAAGGTGACGACTATTGGTCCGATCCGCATAAATTACAGAAACAAGTGGATTTTCTGGAAGCGAATCCTGATTTTGCTGTTTGTTTTCATTCCGCTTATGAATTGCACGAAGGAATGGAAAGACGTATTTCAAATCCGGATCTTACCAGTGATGTTTTTACAATTGAAGACCTTGCAAACGGAAATTTCCTCCATACACCAACAGTTGTTTACCGGAATATATTCAAAGGGGATCTTCCTTCCTGGTTCGTTCGAATTCCTCTCGGTGATTATCCGTTGCACATGCTGCATTCAAACGAAGGAAAAATAAAATTCATTGCTGAGCCATTGGGATATTACCGTGCTCACGGTGGTGGTGCATGGAGTGGGTTAAGTCAACGTAATTCAGTACTGAAGTGGATCAAAGTGCTGGATATTTTAATTGAAGCTGATTTTCGTAAGGAAGTGAAAATACTTTTGATTGCTCAGCGAAGAAAGAATGTCAATAAATTATTGGAGATTGATTTGTTTTCGGACTGGAATATGTTTGTTATTGATCTTAAGACTTTTGCGGAAAATGACGAGGAGCTTTTTAAAATCTGGATGGTCAGTTCAGTAATTAAAAAAAACACTCCTGCACCACAATCCATATGGAAAGCAAGGATAAACCGTTTACGGAATATTTTCAAACGATAGCATGAAGGACCTTGTAGTCATAGTGATCATCGCCCATAAGCCTGAGTTGTCGGAGTTTGAAAAAGCTTCACTTGCCCAATGCTATAAAATATTAGGAAAGTATACAATCAGGCTGGTTTGCCCTGAAGGTTTGGATGTTTCCGTTTACAAAGAAATAAACCCGCAGGCAGAATTTGAATTTATAGATCCCAAATGGCAATCAAGCTATGCCATGTTCAACCGTTTGAAGATAGAACCGATCTTATACAGGAAATTCAGCGATTATAAGTTCATGCTTTATTACGAATTGGATGCATGGGTTTTTCGCGATGAGCTGGAACAATGGTGCAAAAAAGATTTTGATTTCATCGGTGCGCCGTGGTTTGAGGGATGGCATGAAGCAAAACCGGGAGCAAAATTTATCGGTGTAGGAAATGGCGGTTTTTCATTGAGGAAGATTGAGACCCATCTCAAAGCCTTGCGTCGTTTCCGGTACATTCAGAAACCAGGATATCTTTTTAGTGAATTCAAAAGGAAACCTTCACCCGGAAGCTTTTTTAAATTGTTAGGAGATTTAACTATCCGGAATAATACGTTTTATCGTTTCAATGATTTCAAAGCGAACGAAGATTTTTTCTGGACTCAAATTGTAGCACCGCGATTTCCGGGTTTCAAATTGCCTTCAATGGAGGATGCGCTGAAGTTTTCGGTTGAAACAAACCCGACATCATTCATCAAAAGCGAATCGGATCTGCCTTTCGGTTGTCACGGCTGGTGGAAATATGATGTTGAATTCTGGAAACTGTACATTCCTGCGTTGGAAAACTATCCGCAAAAAGACGTGACGACATATTAAACCAGGGAGGCCATTCAAATTCAGCTTCCCAAATTAGTGCGAATTTAAGATTTGCAGGTATCGTGAGAAGACGGCAAATCCTTATTCCTGGAAAATT
>JBKJMR010000104.1:0-2730 GCA_046596275.1 Bacteroidia bacterium
AATTTTCCAATATACCGTTATTCCGACGCGCTGCTCTCTATGGCTGAGGCTCTGAACGAACAGAATAAATCTTCGGAAGCGCTCACTTATTTAAATCCGGTTCGCGTTCGGGCGGGTTTATCCGCTGCTACCACTGTGAATCAAGTTGCGTTGCGCGAGATTATTTTACACGAACGACGCGTAGAATTCGCATTTGAAAATAAGCGATGGCTGGACCTGGTACGTACAGGGAATGCGATTGAAGTGATGACGAAAAATGGAGCGTACATCAAAGCGGCCCATGCGGGTGAATCTTACATCCCGACCACCAGCTACGTTGTCACGCAGCAAAAGTTGTTGTTCCCAATTCCCAACCGCGAAATACTGATCGGAAATCTGGAACAGAATCCGGGTTATTGATAATGATTTAGGTTGAAATTTTCAGAAGTGTGCAGGGCTATTTTCATCACACTTCTGAAAGTAAAAAAAAGTTTTATGCTTTATTTTGAAAGTATTTGTGAGAGGAATATAACAGCCGTATTTATAGGTAAAATTTCCGTTTTTCCAGTTATACTCTGCTCCGTGATGTTTTTGTCCGGATGCAGTAGTGATAAGGGCGATTTTGCCACCCAGAAAATTCCTGATAAAGTCAGCTACAATTTCGACATTCGCCCGATAATTTCCGATAAGTGCCTGGTCTGCCACGGCCCGGATGCAAATAAACGTGAGGCTGGTTTACGGCTTGATATGGCTGAAAGTGCATACAAAGCATTGGCTGAAAACCCTTCTGCACACGCACTTGTTCCAGGAAAACCGTCATTATCCCAGGTGTATCTTCGTATCTCCACATCTGATACGAATGAATTGATGCCTCCCAGATCCTCTAATCTAAGTCTTTCCGAACACGAGATTACGGTCATAGAAAAGTGGATCAAACAAGGTGCCAAATATGAAAAACACTGGGCTTTTGTGGCTCCCCAGAAGCCTGATATTCCAGCGGTAAAAGAGAATGGATGGCCTAGGAATGAAATTGATTATTTCATTCTTGCCAGGCAGGAACAGATAGGACTTAAACCAAATGTTGAGGCGGATAAAGAACGCCTGCTGAGACGGGTGTCCCTGGATCTGACAGGCTTACCACCAACCCTGGAAATGATGGATACGTTTCTGGCGGATCAAAGTACTGATGCGTATGAAAAAGTTGTTGATCGATTGCTGAAGACGCCACAATATGGAGAAAGAATGGCATTGCCTTGGCTGGATGTGGCTCGCTACTCCGATTCCTACGGATACCAGATGGATAACTTCAGAACACAGTGGCCATGGCGGGATTGGGTGATCCATGCATTTAACAAGAATATTTCGTACAAGGATTTCATCACCTGGCAATTGGCCGGCGATTTGATACCGAATGCGACCAAGGAACAATTGCTCGCGACCGGATTTAACCGTAATCACAAAATTACGGAAGAGGGAGCTGTGGATGAGGAAGAATACCGAATTACGTACGTGACGGACCGGAACGACACTTTCGGAAAGGCGATGCTGGGTGTTACAATGGAATGCGCACATTGTCATGACCACAAGTATGACCCGTTTTCACAAAAAGAGTATTATGAGCTGTTCTCGTTTTTCAATAATGTAAATGAAATTCGGCCCATCTACACGGCTATTGACCGGTCAGTTGGTAAGCCCGAGTCATATGCGAAAAAGCCCATGATGGAGATCAGTAACGATGATGTAAAAAATATTTTGAGCTTCGTTAACAAGCAGGATACCAGCAGGCTAATCGTTTCCGTAATGGGAGACCTGGATACGACGCGTAAAACTTATATTCTACAACGGGGTATTTTTGACTCATACGGATCCGAAGTACAACCCGGCACGCCGAGAGCCATCTTACCCTTTGATTTGAAATTCCCCCAGAACAGGCTGGGACTCTCACAATGGCTTTTTGATCGTCAAAACCCTTTGACAGCCCGGGTTTTCGTGAACAGAATCTGGCAGGAATTTTTTGGTAGAGGAATCGTGAAAACATCCGGAGATTTTGGAATGCAGGGAGAACTGCCTACCCATCCTGCTTTGCTCGACTGGCTTTCTGTTGATTTTATGGAGCACAACTGGGATATCAAACGGCTTGTAAGGCAGATCACCACATCAGCAACGTACCGGCAATCCGTGGTGGTTAGCAAAGAAAAACGGGATGCAGATCCTGAAAATATTTTCTTGTCACGATCGCCCCGCTATCGTATTCAGGCCGAATTTGTAAAAGATATGATCTTGTCCAGCAGTGGATTGCTGAATAAAACAATTGGAGGACCCAGTGTGAAACCTTATCAACCAGAAGGATTATGGGAAGGAGCCACAGCAGGAGGTGGTGGCCTTTTGTCGGTTTATCGGCAGGATCATGGCCAAAGCCTTTACCGACGCGGTATGTACACATTCATCAAACGAACAGTTCCTCCTCCCTCAATGAGCATCTTCGATGCGAGTAATCGTGATTTGTGTGAGATAAACCGACTAAAAACAAGCACGCCGTTGCAGGCGCTTGTCATGCTGAATGATCCGACGGTACTGGAAGCGTCACGCGTTTTAAGCGCAAAATTGTTGCAGGAGAAAACCCAGCCCAGAGAGAAGCTGATCAAAGCTTTCCGCCTCATCGTCAGCAGAAGACCAACGGAAAGGGAAATTGAAGTATTGACTGGATATTATGCAGAAGAACTCAAAACAATGAAAAGCCAAAACGTGGAG
>JBKJMR010000111.1:0-3152 GCA_046596275.1 Bacteroidia bacterium
CTGCGGTATGCAGCGGTTCACCGAATTATCTCAGCGCATCAGGTGCATCGAATTACAACTGGCAGCCGGGAAATCAATCCGGATCGTCAATCATTGTTAATCCGGGCAGCACCACTACTTATACTGTAACCGGTTCTTCTTCGAATGGTTGCATTAAGATGGATTCAATCACGGTAAACGTTAATCCATTGCCGACGATCGCTGCTTCTGCTACAGATTCAATTTTCTGCGCAGGAGCACCGTCAACACTTTCTGCTACAGGTGCAACAAGCTATACCTGGAATCCGGGAAATTTTAGCGGAAGTTCTGTAACAGTTTCACCAAACGTTACAACAACTTACACTGCGACAGGAACAGACGGAAACGGTTGTGTAGATACAACACAAATCACGTTATCGATTTATGCTGCACCAACAGTTACTGCATCTGCAACACCAATAGCATCCTGCTCCGGTTCACCGGTTACAATGACTGCTACAGGTGCAGTTACTTATCTGTGGCAGCCTGGTAACTTAACAGGAAGCAGCGTAACAGTTACACCTACTAGTGCAACCACTTATACTGTTACAGGTATTGACGCAAACGGTTGTTCGGATGCATTCTTTATAAGCGTATCAGTTACTTCGGGTACGAATATCATTGCTTACTCTGCGCAAACAAATGCTTGTACAAATGATATGGACGTTCTCCTGTACGCAATTCCTGCAGGCGGATCATGGTCAGGTCCTGGTGTTTCAGGTGGATTCTTTGATCCTTCAACAGCAGGCGCAGGATCACACGTGCTTACCTATTCTTACACCGATACATATGGTTGTACAAATTCAGAGACAACTACAATTGTGGTCAGCTCATGTGTAGGAGTTAATGAAGTCACTGGTCTTGAAGGAATCTCTTTCTATCCGAATCCGAACGATGGTTCATTTACAATCAACGTAGCTTCAGACAATATCAATGAAATGAAAATGGAGATCATCGATCTGCAGGGACGTGTTGTTTATGCAGAGATGCTGAACGGTGTTAATGCAGGATTCACGAAGAGCGTGAGTGTTGATGGAATTGCAAACGGAGCGTATTACCTGCGTTTCACATCTGCCAATTCAGCGCTTACAGAAAAGCTGATCATTCAGAAATAAAATAAGCTTAGGCATAAAAAAATCCTTCCTGTTAATTCGGGAAGGATTTTTTTTATGCGCAGTTGTCAGTTGTCAGTTGTCAGTTGTCAGTTGTCAGGATCAGTTGTCAGGATCTGTTGTCGGGATCAGTTGTCAGGATCAGTTGTCAGGATCAGTTGTCAGGATCAGTTGTCAGGATCTGTTGTCGGGATCTGTTGGCAGGATCGGTTGGCAGTCTTCAGTAAATACTACCAACTTTACGACTACCAACTACCAACTTGTCAATCTCACGCTGTTTTATAAAATACTTCTGTTGAAGAGAGCACATCACCGGCAATCATCTTGCTATGTGATGAACAGATGTGCTGGATAGAAACATCAACATCCTGAGTGAACCCGGATTTCAGGTATGCGCAGAAGAGACAGAAAATTTCGGTTGCGCAGAATTTATTCCAGAGATGCTCGAGCTGAACGGTTGCGCCGTTGTGCCCCTGGGCCCAAAGCAGGGCAACCATTTCACCATACGCACGCACAGGACGATTACTGCTGCCACGCGCTTTTGAAACGAGTGATCTCACGGTTTCTGTAAACAGTCCTTCGTCGGGCCAGTTATTGACCATAAACATCGCCAGCATGGATGTCGCATTCAGCGGAATGTACTGGTTGTTCTTAATGAACCCTTCCAGGTTAATCTTTTTACTTACAAGACGTTTTTGTAAAGCTTCGAGATGCTCTTGTGTAGCAATGATCACAACACTTTCGCCTGTTTCGAATCCGCTGATCACAAAACCTTCGAGGGCCGCGAGCACTACTTCATCACTTTCATAAATCTGGACGAGGTGATTACATGGAGCGATCTCTCCCCAAAATACCTGCGTATTGCTCTGCTTCCACTCTTCTTTTTCCTTCAGCATAATTTAATTGAATTTTATCTATTGTCCACCCGGGGTCTAAGTACTAAATTACGATCAAATGCTTCTGATTTCCAGACTTTTCGATGAGTGGTTAATTTTGTCAGTTTTCCTCCTCAAATTCAGGTGCCCAGGTATCAAAAAGCTCTGTAAGGAAACTGTTTTCCTCTTCATCAATTACATTATCAGCCTTTACCAGCCTGACAGCAAATTCAAGAAAATGATCACGCTCTTTCTGGGTGGTGTCTTCATAAAAATCATTCATGGCTTTACGGAAATGATCTTTGTATTTCGAACGATCTAGTGTAGAGAGAAAATGAATTTCTTCATCGATCTCTACGCGAAAGGGAAATGTTTCGGTAAGATATTCAATGATCACATCGCCTTCTTCTTTAGCAAAAACGCCATCAGCATTTGTGAGGATCATGAGCAGGTGAAATCCTGCAATTGGTTTATTCAGCTTTCTTTCCATGGTCAAATAAGGTAAATCAGCCTCAAAAATAGCTGAAACCTTGAATTTTCGTACTCTTTAATCTGTTTTTCAGTCATTTAAAAATAAGTAAAACAAATTTTGCGGATTACAAATGGAAACCTACTTTTGTACTCCCCAGAAAGAAGGTAACCCACGGGTTAAGGCTTCGATTGAAAGGAAGAGTTCTTTATAGTAAAAGCGAAAGTAGCTCAGTTGGTAGAGCGTAACCTTGCCAAGGTTAAGGTCGCCGGTTCGAGACCGGTCTTTCGCTCAAAGCCTCTCTACGGAGAGGCTTTTTTTTGAGGCAGGAATAAAAGTTGTTTAGACCTGCATCAAACATAATTCGTGTTCGTCTGCAATACGAAATTATGCCTGGGTGGTGGAATTGGTAGACACGCCGGACTTAAAATCCTGTGGTCCAAAAGACCGTGCCGGTTCGACTCCGGTCCCGGGTACAGTAAAGTAGAAAAGGTCATGGAAATATTTCCTTGACCTTTTTGCTTTTTGTGGCTGACCTTTTCACTTTACTGCAGACCTTCCAGTATCAGGTACTACCTGCCAACGTAGATAATAGCAGCTCCAAACATGACGCCGGTACTTGACAATTGGTCACCGCCATTACTTTCTTCCTTTGAGAGTTCATCTCCACCAAGAACG
>JBKJMR010000251.1:0-3224 GCA_046596275.1 Bacteroidia bacterium
GAATGTTCAATGTCAAACAAATCCGCCGCGGCGGATTCAATGTTCAAGGGGAAAAAGTTGAAAAAGTTTCTGGTTCTGGGTTTTGGTCATCAGAGAAATTTGCATCGCATGCTTTAACGCGGAGGCACGGAGGCGCGGGGAAACGCGAAAAAAAAAATCACCCGAAACCTTTTTAAACTCGAAACCCGAAACCCGGAACTCTTTAACCCTATTCCGTTTCCGGCCAGCACACAGTTCCATTGCCGAATAAATAGCCGAGCGCGTTTCCTTTTTCGAAGCGGATCTTCTTCAGCTCGTTGTCGTAATAAATGGCATCGTATGCAACAGGCAAAACGGGTGCGCCTGCTAATGAAAATGTTCCTAATGTGTAACGCATTTGAAAACGGGCGAGTCCGTATTCGAACGGGCCCAGCGCGAAAAAACGGGGCTTGATAAGGTAATAGCCGGTAAAACTTACAAGACCCCATGTTGGTCCGTCGGCGCGAACCCTGGCTGCCCCATCCTGAAAAAGGAGCGCTTCCTTGTATTCGATGCGGTTTATGCGTACACCGTGGCGTGTGAGAAAATATTGTCGTTCAACTTCCTTCCTGTCGTTCAGCTTGCCTACAAGATATTTTCCTTCGCTGTAACCCATATAGCTCAAACTACCGCGACCAAAATTGACCTTGATCTTTCCAAGCGTGTCAATAATATACGAGTACAGATTTACAAAGGCATAGGCATGGTGATCCAGGAATTTTCCCACCACGGTATATTTAGGTTGCACAATAAACTTTCCGGTTTTATTTATGAATCCCCATTTTCCGTTTTGTGCTGCTCCGGCAAAATGTTCGGAGAAAGGTTTGAGCTGTTCAAAGGTTGTATTGGTAATCAACTTTCCTGTTGTATCAATGATTGACCAGAATGTTCCGTTGCGGCAAGCGATAATTCCTTCTCCTAAATATTTATACGCTTCGTATTTTGAAGGAATGACAATTTTCCCGTTCGCTTTACAAACTGCTGCGCTATTATCGCCGCGCAAAACAAAATAACCGGTCAGCGAACTATCGAGCTGCGTCACTTTCTGAAAAACAGGTTTTTGAACCCACTTGCCATCTTTACCAATCAACCCAAAACCATCACGCGATCTTAACGGGGCTGCGTTGCCAGAAAAATTTCCTGCCTGCATATATTTCGGTTCAACCACAATTGTTCCCTGCTCATCAATAAATCCCCAGCGCTGATTTTTTACAATGCGTGCCATTCCCGAATTAAAAGCCCCTGCTTTTTCAAATATTGGTTTCACAACTTCAACTCCGAGCGTATCGATATAGCCCCATTTATTTCCAAGCCGCACCGCCGCTTTCCCTTCTGAGAAAGGAAGAATTTCATGGTATGTTTCATTGCAGACCACATTACCAGAAGCATTCATCACTCCCCATTTTCCTGTTTTTGAAAATCCGATAAAGCCATTACCAAGCACTTTGCTTTGTTTTAAATCGGCAGCAATTTTTATGTTTCCGCTTCTGTCAACATAACCGTAACGAATATTATTTACCTGTGCGACGACAAACGTATTGGTATCGGCGTGCATGTAATACAACGCGTCGTACACAAGCGGAATTCGTGTTGCGCCCTTCATGTCAATCATTCCCCATTTCTTTTCTTTCTTCACAATTCCGGTTTCTTCCTTCACTTGTTTTGCGCCGTCGTAAATAGCAGGAATAACAACACGACCAAGTGTATCTACATATCCCCATTTCCCTCCGGCGATGCAAAGATTTTTTTCCATGAATTTCGGCGCAGTAGATGCAACACCGAAAGTCTTTGGAAGATTGATGGATTGTTCAGTTGCGAAATGTAAAATCGTCGTGATACGTTCACCCGGATCTTCAATCGTCCATTTGCCGCCGACACAAATTCGCGCGTAACCATTTTCAACATTATCGATATATGAAAATGACATCGTGCGTTCTGTTCCGTCTGTTGTTACGAGCGCGACATTTCCATTTGATAATGTTGCACGGACATATCCTTTAAAACCATTCGCTGCGAAATCTTCTTTTCGTATGCAGGAATAAACCGGCTTCAGCACCATTCTTCCTGTGCGATTTTCTACAACTCCATAAACATCTGTGGTGGTGGAAGTTTTTCCGTCAATAACAATTCCGGTAGAAAGCCGCTCGAGACCAACAACGGTGTAACCATCTCTTGTTGTTTCGATAGAATTAAATTGCGCGGGAATAACGGTGTCATTCGTAAACGTATTGCGCAGTCCCCACAGTGTTGTTTTCGGATGCTGAAACCAGTCAAGCGAATCGATGGGTGGAAAATAAATATCATTTGTTGTTGCACGTGCGCCTGTCGTGGCAACTGTTGCACCATTCAGCTGTGCTTCTGAGCCGATAATTTTCACAACGCGGAATTCATCGTAATCACTTTTATCTATCACGCGGCCATTTGCATCTAGGCGGAGAAATGTGGCGGAATTATCACGGCGAATTATTTTTACCGTGTTGCCGCGAATAATTATTTCCTGGTTGCCGGGAGGAACCAACAGCTCGCCGGAATTATTAATCAGCCCCTGATTTTTGCCGTCAAATACAATTGTAACATTTCCGCGGAATGCAAGAATGTTGGAATAAGCCGGTGCAAGCTTCAGCTCTCCTGCGGCATTGTAAAATCCCCATTTTTTATTTGTGTCGGAAACAAACCAGTTTCCATTTCCGCCGATGATAACATTTGAGTAGTTTACGGGAACGATCATTTTCCCCAATGTATCTGCCAGGCCGCATTGCCCAGAGAAATTGATCAGCTTCGTCCAATATAAATCGACGGAAATAATGTGCTTAAACTCAAACGGCGTATAAGGTGCCGGAGGTGCGTGTGAAAAAAAACAGGCAAGCGTATCTTTTTCAGAAGCGCCAACGAAATAAGTGTTGATGCGAAAAATGCTGTCTGCACCATGCGCAATAAATAATTCTTGCGTGTGATTATATGCACACCAGCCTTTTTTAAGCTCTCCTTCTGTTTTATCAATATAGCCGGCAACAATCCGGTCATTGGGAACATACACGGCAGAATAAATATCATCGAGATATCTTGTACCGTCGCGCCCCATCAGCCCGATTTTTTTTCCTTTTCGCAAGGTTAAATAATCAGTGTAAGCCAAACCAATTGCATGGTAAGCCGGCGGAGAATAAATAACGCCTTGCCGGTTGACCACACCCCAAAGTGAATCTTTG
>JBKJMR010000451.1:0-5759 GCA_046596275.1 Bacteroidia bacterium
ATCATTGAATCATTGAATCATTGAATTTTCAAATTTTCGAATCATCGAATTTTCGAATCATCAAATCCCCCCCCTGTATCTTTTTCCCTCCCTGCTGTTATATCATCACCAAACAGATGAAACACATGAAAAGAATAATTACCCTTTTTGTCTTAGCGTTCGGGAGCACGCAGGCAATCGCTCAACAAGATCCGCAGTTTTCGCAGTACATGAATAACAAGCTTTTCATGAATCCCGCATACGCAGGAATGAGAGAAGCATTGTGTTTTTCCGGCATCTATCGCAATCAATGGAATTCATTCGAAGGCGCACCCAACAGTGGCGTTTTTTCCGGAGATGTTTTCCTTCCTGAAAATGCCGGTGGAGTCGGCATTAACATCATGTACGACAAGCTCGGATTCGAAAACAACCTCAGCTTTCGCGGAAGCTATTCCTATCACATCCCCGTCTTCAGCGAAAAAAGAAAAGGAAAGCTGGGAATAGGAGTGGAGCTCGGCGGCTACAGCAAACGAATCGGACCTTCAGGAAATCAGCAATGGGTGGCAACAACAAACTGGCAGAATGATGTAGTTATCCCGCCGCAAATTAAAAAAACAGTGCTCGATATGGGATTTGGCTTGTGGTACCAGGATAAAAAAATGTGGTTTGGTATATCCGCTTCCCATCTCAATGCAAAAACAATTGATGATGGAACAGCAGTAGTAGCTACCAATACACATAACCTGCTTTTTCAAATGGCACGCCATTACTTTATTACCGGCGGTGCTAAAATTTTAGAAACGCCCACATGGGAAATCAAACCATCCTTCCTTATTAAATCAGACGCCACAATTACATCTGTCGATATGAATGTGACAGTACTTTACAATAAAGTATTTTGGTTTGGCGCCTCCTATCGACTTAAAGATGCAATCATTCCAATGGCAGGATTCGTGTTCCGTGGTTCATCAGAGCACGAAGATCTCGGGTTAAAAGTTGGATTTGCTTATGACTATACCACCTCTAATCTGAAAAATTATAGTAATGGTTCTTTCGAGCTCTTCCTGAATTATTGCATGCCATTTGAATGGCTGACAGGAGGAGGAAAAGACGACAGAATTTTTCACTAATGCTTTTGAGAAAGCCGGGTATTTCAGTATTTTTGAGTTCTCGCAATTGTTAAAATCAGGGTTGTGAACACACTGTGGTTAAAAAAGATTTGTTTAAATAAAATGAATACCTATCTTAGCGACCTGTGTACCAAAAGTGCGCAGTAATTACTGGCCAAATACAAGAAATAATATGAAGAAAATCCTTACTATCATTGCTTTTGCGCTCGGGAGCACATCGGCGTTTTCTCAACAGGATCCGCAGTTTTCCCAGTTCATGTACAACAAGCTTTTTATGAACCCGGGTTATGCCGGAATGCGTCAGGCGCTGTGTTTTACGGCTATTGCTCGTCAGCAATGGTCCGGATTCGATGGAGCACCACAAAGCGGTGTTTTTTCGGCAGACGCTTTCCTTCCGCAAATACACGGTGGAGTAGGTCTGAATATTATGTACGATAAGCTCGGATTTGAAAATAACATGGGTTACCGCGTTAATTATTCTTTTCACGTGAATAATGTCGGTGGAGGAACACTCGGAATCGGTGTTGAATTGGGAGCTTTCTCAAAACGTCTCGGACCGTCAGCTAACCAGGCTTGGTTAGCCACAACAACATGGCAGAACGACCAGTCTATTCCACCACAATTGAAAAAGACAATTTTTGACCTTGGTTTTGGACTTTGGTACCAGCGTCAGAATCTTTGGTTCGGACTTTCATCTACACACTTACCAGCAGGTAAAATGGCAGGAGAAGCGTCAAATAATGCACCGCTTTCTTACCAGGTTGCGCGTCACTACTTTGTTACCGGTGGTTATAACTGGGCTCCGGGTGGTGGAAGCTGGGAACTTCGCCCCTCTTTCCTTGTGAAGTCTGATGCTACGATTACTTCATTCGACTTTAATGTAACTGCGCTCTTTAACGAACGCTTCTGGTTCGGAGCTTCTTATCGCCTTCAGGATGCAATCGTTCCAATGATCGGCTTCATGATCGATCCTAGCGGCAAGGCTACTTCAAACGAACAGCCAGGCGGCGGACTTAAAGTAGGTTTTGCATATGACTACACCTTATCAAACCTTAAAAATTACAACAACGGAAGCTTTGAATTGATGATCAACTACTGTCTCCCACTCGCATTTCCACCTAAGCGTACCGGTCACGGTGACGTAAGGATTTTCGATTGAGAAACAGCAGCTTAAGACCCAAGCGTAACCTTATCAATCTAACAAGCGTAAAAACGATTCTGTCGTTTGTTAAATCATCATACTTAAACGGTATGATGATTTTTCTGCAACAGTAAGGCAATTTCGGAAACGTTGCCTGCGTTTTAGTAATATCAACACCAGAGTATCATTACACTACACAAAGGGAAATTAAAGGAGGCACAAATGAAACGATTATTGTTTGTGGGCGTCATTGCCATTTTATTGTTTGGTTCCTGCAAGACAGAGAACGGGCAAGTAATGGGAGTTCAAGACCGCCCGGCATGGTATCCGTTGGATCCGTATGGCATGTTGTATTGCCCGATGGGCTCTTACAATATGGGTCCAAGCGATGAGGATATCCCGTATGCACACACTACCCGGTCAAAAACGGTTTCGGTGCAGGCATTTTACATGGATCAAACAGAGATCTCAAATAATGAGTATCGCCAGTTTGTATATTATGTAAGAGATTCCCTGGCACGCCGACTGTTGGCTACTAACGGTTTTGAGGACGATTACCTCATCCCGGAAGAAGACTGGCACGGTTACGATCAAAACGGACCACGTTATGTGGACGATGATATGCCACAGGATCCATATCTCCCATTGAACTGGGAAGAAAGATTGAATTGGGATGCGGTTGATCCGGATTACAAAGCAGCTTTGAACGATATGTATCTTCCTGCTGAAGAGCGTTTTTGGCACCGCAAAGAAATCGATACACGTAAGCTCATTTATGAGTATTATCGTATTGACCTTCGTATGGCGGCTCAGAAAAACAACCGTTACATTCCGAAAACAACACCAAACCCGTCTGAAAACGGACGTACAATGCCAACCCGTGAACAGGGAAACTACGATGTAACATCACGTCGTGTAACCAAAGCCGGTGTTGACCGCAGTGTGTTTATCATAAAAGATGTAATCAACGTTTATCCTGATACACTTGCATGGGTGCATGATTTCACTTACTCGTTTAACGAGCCAATGACAAACATGTACTTCTGGCATCCATGTTATGATGACTATCCTGTAGTCGGAGTAACCTGGAAACAAGCCCGCGCATTCTCAGTTTGGCGTACACAATTGCTCACCACATTCCTTGAGTCAAACAGTGAAGTAGCAGTTCAGGATTTCCGTCTGCCAACAGAATCAGAGTGGGAATATGCTGCCCGTGGAGGTCTGCAATTGAATGCTTACCCCTGGGGTGGTCCTTACATCCGTAATGCACGTGGATGTTTCTTAGGAAACTTCAAACCAATGCGCGGATCTTACATCGATGATGGTGGATTCCACACTGTAAAGATCTTCTCTTACAACCCGAATGACTGGGGATTCTATTGCATGGCAGGTAACGCTGCGGAGTGGACATCTAACGCATTCGATGAGTCGGCGTACGATTTTATGCACGATTTGAATCCTGATTACCAGTACGAAACTACAGTTCAGGACGAAAAAACAGCACCGGTTCTTTGCCGCAAAGTAATTCGCGGTGGTTCATGGAAAGACGTTGGTTTTTATCTTCAGACCAGCACAAAAACTTACGAATACCAGGATACAGCAAAATGCTACGAAGGATTCCGTTGCGCAATGAGTTTCCTCGGCCGTTCGAAAGATGACGATTTATAGTCTTTAAACCCCGATTACCCAATACCCAATACCCAATCAATTAACCTGAGTACTTAACCAACCAAAACAAGCACAACAATGAGCGGTAAAAACAGTGTCTTTGAAAGCAAGAAGTGGAAGGTCTTCATGGCCAAATTATATGGTTTCGGTGCAGCCGTAGTAATTATCGGAGCGCTCTTTAAAATTCAGCATTGGCCAGGTGCGAGTTATATGTTGACCATCGGACTAGGAACAGAAGCGGTAATTTTCTTTTTCTCTGCTTTCGAACCTATTCATGAAGATCTGGATTGGACTTTGGTTTACCCGGAACTTGCCGGAATGGCAGATGACGAAAAACCAAAAGAGCTGGATGAAAGAGGAGAAGAAACTTCACTGACACAGCAATTAGACAAAATGCTTGAGGAAGCCAAGATAGGGCCCGAACTTCTCGAGAGCCTTGGAGCAGGTATGCGCGGTCTTTCTGAAAGCGTAACTAAAATCGGTGATATCGCTGATGCTTCTGTTGCTTCTAAAGATTTCACAGATAACCTTACAAAAGCGACCAGCAATGTAGATCAGCTTTCACAGGCTTATCAGCGTGCAAACGATAGCGTAAGCTCTTCAGTTGATCAGCTTGCAGGTGCTTATTCACGCGCTTCTAAAACGCTTGAATCATTTGCTTCTGCAAACGAAGAGTCTGCAAATTACAATGAGCAGCTTGGAAAAGTTTCTAAAAACCTTTCTGCGCTTAATGCAGCTTACGAATTGCAGCTTCAGGGTTCAAACGAACATTTGAAAGCAACAAACACGTTGTACGAAGGAATCCAAACCGTCCTTACAAATCTCAACTCTTCTGTTGATGATACACAACGTTACCGTTCAGAAATCAGCAACCTTGCTACAAACCTTGAAGCACTTAACAATGTTTATGGCAACATGTTGACAGCAATGAACGTTCGTAAATAAACCACGGTCACTGAATAATAATCAATAACAAAGGAGATTTAGAAAATGTCAGGTGGTAAACAAAGTCCAAGGCAGAAGATGATCGGTATGATGTACCTCGTACTGACTGCTCTTCTTGCGCTTAACATTTCAAAAGAGATTATCAATGCCTTTATCACAATTGATAGCGGTTTGGTAACTACAAATAAAAATTTCGCTGCTAAAAACGACATGACATATGCTGCGTTTGAAAAAGCGAAATCGAATGACGAGAAAAAAGTAGGGCCGATCTATGCGAAAGCAATGGATGCAAAAAAGAAGTCAGCAGAACTTTGTGCTTTCATTACCAAGCTTCGTGGCGAAATGGTTGCAGAATCAGCCGGTGTTACCCCGAAAGAAGGTGATACAATGCGTTTGACTTTGCTCGATAAGCCGGATGATTATGATTCACCTACTAACTTTATGATCGGAGCAGATCCTGCACATGTTACAGGAAAAGCAAAAGATCTCGAAGCTAAGCTCATTAAATACTTTGATGATATGACGCTGCTGGTTCCTGATAAGGACCGCGCTGAGTTTAAAGCACGAATCAAACCTTCTTATCCTGCGGATATTTATTCTGCAGAACAGGAAAAAGTGATCAACTGGGCATGGTACAATTTCTATCACGCTCCGATTGTAGCTTCTATCGCTCAGCTCGATCGCATTGTAAACGATGTGAAAAATGCTGAAGGTGATGTTATCAACCAGCTTTTTGCTTCTATCTCTGCAGCCGATTTCAAATTCGATGCATTGAGTGCTAAAGTTATTGCTCCAACCAGCTACGTATTCACCGGTGATCAATATACTGCTGATGTACTTGTTGTTGCTTCCAGCACTACTCAGAATCCAACTATTATCCTTGGAGATTTTGATTC
>JBKJMR010000512.1:0-3182 GCA_046596275.1 Bacteroidia bacterium
CTAACAGCAGAGAAATCAGTTAATTATTAGCAAAAGAAAAATTGGAACGAAAGCGTAGGAGTACGCTCGTGTTCTCAAGGCAAAACACATTATATAAAACCAATGACAAAACTTTACACCTCTTCTTCGCGGATTTTGAAAATCGCAACGATTGCGCTGTTCCTTTTCCTTGGGTTCTCCCAATACGCAAAAGCCTGCCATGGGGTTGCGCTTAATTCATTAACTTTTACACCAACGGCAAGTGGTGTTGATATTAATGCGTTTTCAGATCCTGCCACTTGCGGTTGCGGACCATTTTTTATGCAGGCAGAGGTTGCATTTACCTCACCTTGTTTAACCGGTAATGCTCCATCTTGCAGCTCAACCACATGGAATACATTTCCATGGTATCAATCAGGATTGAACGTAGTTGGTTATGGCCCTCCGAACTACACAGAACAATGTGCGCTCGAGCCGTATTTCACTCTCACAATTCCATTTGCAGATCTTTGCGCCGGTGCAACATATGTTGTTCGTGTTCGTGAATACGTTTGCGGATCAAGTTCCGCAGGTCCATGGTCTGTAATTTACACGTTCACTACACCTGGTGTACAAACACCGGTAGTGGTTACTACAACATCCAACCGCCATGCTGCTTGTCCCGGCGATACAGTACAATTTAACGCAACAGCAACAGGCGGTTGTTCTGCAACACTCTTTAATTATTCCTGGGCTCCAACTGTTGGTCTTAGCAATCCGAATATTTTTAATCCAACATTAGTTGTTCAGAATTCCAGCACTATTTACACACTTACTGTTACAGGTCAGTGCGGAAACCCATTCACAGCAACAGATGATACAATCGGAATTACTGTCGGACCACCACCAATTCCGGGAACAGCTTCCGCTATGCCGGCATCAGTTTGTTCGGGAGGAAGTTCAATTGTTACAGTAAGCGGACAAGATACCGCTTCACCAATTCAGTGGCAGGTTTCTCCGAATGCTGTAAGCTGGTTCAATCTTACAGGTGCAACCAACGCAAGCTATAATACAGGCCCGCTTACATCCTCGTTGTATTATCGCGCAATTATTTACGGAAGCGGCTGGTACCCTGGAAGCGGTTGCGGTTCAACCACATCAGCGCCTGTGCTCGTTACTGTTAGCCCTTCTCCTACAGCAAGCGCGGGTGCAAACCAAACCATTTGCGCCGGTTCATGCACAAACCTTACCGGAACAGGCGGCTCAGGTTATAGCTGGCAGCCAGGCAACGATAGCACAGCAACCATTACAGTTTGTCCGCCTACAACCACAACATATTCCTTAACAGTAACCGACAACAATGGTTGCACAGGAACTGCAAGCGTTACAGTTTCTATCTCTAACGCAACAGTAACCGCAAGTCCTGACGTAAATATCTGCACAGGAGCCAGCACCATTCTTTTCGCTTCTGGTCCGAACGGAACAACCTACAGCTGGACACCAAGCGGATCACTTACAGGAGCTAATACTGCAAATCCGACAGCAACACCACCAGGCACAACAACCTATACAGTTACAGCTACCAATTCAATCGGTTGTACTGCGCTGGATTCTGTTATAGTAACCGTGTCACCTTCACCTCCGATCACAGTTTCTAATGATACAGCGATGTGTACAGGCGGAAGCGCAACACTTACAGCTTCAGGAGCACCGAACTTTACATGGCAGCCAGGCAATTTATCAGGCTCATCAGTTACAGTTAACCCAAACACAACAACAACGTACACGGTAACAGGAAATAATAACAACTGTCTGAGCTACGATAGCGTTACAGTAACAATTAATCCTCCCCCATCCATTTTTGCAGGACCTGACTTTAATGTTTGTATGGGCTCACAGGCAACAATGAACGTAGCTACAACAGGAAGTTCGTATGTGTGGACACCTACAACAGGAATTATCGGAAGCAACACTACACAAAGCATTGTTACAGCACCGGTATCAAACACTTCCTATACTGTATCTGTAACCGGAGCTGGCGGATGTATTTCTACCGATACCATCAACGTTACTGTAAACCCGGTTCCGAACGTTAGCGCATCAAGTCCTGACAATACAATTTGTGCAGGACTCAGCACAACCGTAAGTGCGTCCGGTGCATCATCTTATTCCTGGATTCCAACATCAGGATTAGCAACACCAACATCAGGTTCTTCTTCTGCTAATCCATCAACAACCACAACTTACCAGGTTATCGGTACAGATGCAAATGGTTGTATGGACACCGCTTCTATTACGATCACTGTTAATCCGCTTCCGGGTGTTTATATCACCAGCACACCAACTGAATGCGGAGATTCAACAGGAACAATGGTTTATAACGGAGCAGTAAGCGGAACAGGACCTTTCACTTACACGATCAACTCTGTTCAGTACACAACGCTTCCTACAGATCTGACAGGAGGTGCTTATACAGTGACAACAACAGACGCAAACGGATGTTCTTCGAACCAGGTAGTAACAGTAGGAATGGTAAACACTGCATCCATTACCGCTGCTGCAAATCCAATATTCGGAACTTACCCGCTTCCTGTTACATTCGTTTCAAGTGGTTCTACCGGATTCACGTATTACTATTGGAACTTCGGAGATGGTGTTGGAGCTGCTTATACATCTTCAGCCAACTACACTTACACAGCGCCGGGAACTTACACAGTTGTGCTTATGGCATTTAATGACTGGGTAGGTTGCGCGGTTTATGATACCATTACTATTGAAGTAGTTGAAGAAGCAATCGTAACTCTTCCGAACGTATTCACACCAAACGCGGATGCAACCAATGATAATTTCTCAGCTAATGTCAGCGGCGTGAAAGACATCAAAGTTCAGATCTTCAACCGTTGGGGAACAGAAGTGTTCCAGGGAGCACAAAGCGGCCTTGCACCTTCACCACAGGAATTAGCATTGTGGGATGGAAAAACAAATGGTGGCAATGTTTCTGATGACGGCGTTTATTATTACGTCGTTACCGCAGTTGGATATGATACCAAAGATTATTCATTCTCAGGATTCGTTCACTTGCTGAAAGAAACCAAATAGAATAAGAGATAGAAAAAAGAAAAATCCCTTCGGTTCTCCGGAGGGATTTTTTGTTTCTAATTTTTCTGTCACTTCCTTTTAAGTTTTATCATTTCCTTGTTCATTGCTCATTGTTTCCGCCGCGG
>JBKJMR010000588.1:0-2692 GCA_046596275.1 Bacteroidia bacterium
GGGTTATCTTCTTGCCTTATATGCTTTCACGCGGGATGAAAAAGATCCGGATTGGATAAAATTTCTTTCTTCAAGTCTTAAAAAGGATTTCAAAGCATCGATGAACTGGCTGACAAAAACCGATGCAGGACAAAATTTTATTAATTCTCATTGGCAAAATACAAATTCAATAAAACCTATGGAAACTATAAATCTGTCCGGTGAATGGATTAAGCATTGTATTTACGGCGAAGGATATGATGAGGAACATTTTGGCAAGTCGCTTTTAACTGAAATATTCATTGAAGATAATAACGGAAGATTTTCCGGGAAGGCAAAAGATACAGATGGAGTGGGAATGCAAAATGCACCTGCTAAACTAGAAGGCACATTCAGGAATCCCGCTATCGACTTTGCGCTTGAATATATTTTTTCAGATACAATAAATGAAGAAGGTGTTATTTTGCGAAAGGCAGAAAATGAGAATTATACAGTTTATTATAATGGTTATTACAGCTCATTTCTCCAGGCATTCATCGGCGAATGGGAAATCAGGCAAATAGACGAACAAGGAGAATTTATTGGTGGCTCCGGTACATGGGAAATGAAGCGAAAGCCTTAGCATCAATACACGCTTTGCAAGGCTTATCAAATTCATTAGCTTTGTATTACTAAAAATTAAAACGCTATGGTAACCAAAAAAGTAGAATCCGCTCTCAACAAACAAATAGAATTTGAAGCAGCGTCGTCACAATATTATCTTGCAATGGCTTCCTGGGCTGAAACAGCAGGATTAACAGGTGTTGCTGAATTCCTTTACGCGCAGTCGGATGAAGAGCGCCAGCACATGCTTAAGCTTGTAAAATATGTAAATGAAAGAGGCGGAAGTGCTTTGGTTCCGGCATTAAAAGAGCAGCCGCAGAAATTCAAATCCATCCAATTCGTATTTGAAGAAGTATTGCGCCATGAAGTAATGGTTTCCAACGAGATCAATGGACTGGTGGAAATCTGTTTGAAAGAAAAAGATTATACAACGCACAACTTTTTGCAGTGGTATGTTGCTGAGCAAATTGAGGAAGAAGCGCTCGCACGTAAAATCCTTGACAAGCTGAAATTGATCGGGGATGATAAAGGCGGAATGTATTTATTCGACCGCGATCTTCCGACAATCAGTGTTGCTCCTGCTGCTGGTGGACATGGGAGGAAATAATTACAGATTTGCAAATTACCAATTACAAATTAAAAAAGCGTTCTGTTATGGAGCGCTTTTTTTATTCAGTAATACACTTCCATGAAAGCATTTCTTGTTTGTTTGGCTATGCTGATTTCGGTGGCTTTGCTTGCGCAGCAGAAGGATAGTTTGCCGCCTGAAATTATTTCAAGGGAAAAAGCAATCTGCATGGCGAGGTGCAGGGGTTATTATAAAACTTTTGGAAATTGGAATGCAGCGTGTTCACGGGATACAATAGAAGATACCTGGAAAATTTTTTCTTTTAAGGATAAGAGACCCTTCCTAAAAGATTTCAGACGATTTAAAGGCGACGTTAAGCGAAAAGAAAGAATACTCGTGATTGATTCGACAACCGGAAAAATTATTAAGAGCGAGAGAAAAACTTCTTTTATTACATATATGAATTGAAGTGCTGCAGCATAACAACAATTCCTATTGACCAAAAGCTGTATACACACTTACAGTAAGGCTTCCGATGTATTTCCCAAATGTTGATACAGTAGAAGGTCCGGTAAAATTCCTTGTCATCAAACCAGTCTGCCAACGGAAACCAAAATTCGCTCCAGGGATCTTTGATTTTTGAAAATGAAATTGATGCTGTCCCATGATTCGAATCTCTAATCCCAATTCTCCATTCGTTACATCTTTCACATCAAGTCCGCTTGCCTGATCCGGAGGCGTAACCTGGTTGCCTACCCGTGTGCTATAGGAAATACGTTGTGCAGGATAATAAATTCCATCAATAAAAACCATGAACATGGAGCCAACTCCTGTATATGTTTTATAATTCCCGACATATAACAATCCGTTGCGTGTTGCCACCATTCCGATTCCTGCAGCAATACGCCCGCTGGAATAGCTTTGCATCATAAAGACAGTGTCTGCTGTTATGGATCTGATCTCATTGCGGTACAGATGTAAATTACGGTAGCCGGTCGATGCGTGAATACCGATGTGCATGTTCCGGATTCCATTTGTTTTCAAAATGTATTTTTTTCCATTTCCTTCCCAATCATCGTTGCCGGAAGTGGAAGACATAAAATTATACTTCAACTTACATTCATTTTTTGCATGTAGCAGGAAATAAATTCCGCTGACATTAAATTCTACTGTCGGTGGAAATGCATCCAATTCAGCTGTCGCAATAAATTTTTCCGGATTGTAACGCGTATAACCCAACTGAAGTATGGACCCGAGATCAGTCACACCGAAGCCGGCGTAGATGAAATTCTTATACATATCGTCGCCTTCATACTCCACAAATTCCAGCTTGAACACCGTGCTGTCGCTCGCTGTTACTTTTACTTTCTGTTTTTCTACCTGCGATTTTAAGCCGTTTGCAAATAGAATGGTGCAAAAAATAAATAATGCTGTCTTTTTTGTCACAGGGTTAATTTAAGAAGACGATGAATCTTTTCTAAGGAACTTAAACAAAAGAAATCAATGCAAAAAGGAATATTGTACTGGCAGGGACGGGGAATA
>JBKJMR010000342.1:0-2673 GCA_046596275.1 Bacteroidia bacterium
AGGACTGAGCTGATTTCCAGTTAAACCGGAAAGCAACGTATGCAATGTATTAAGCGAAGTAGTTCCGCCGTAAGCAATATTCAGTATCAATGATTCTTTCTCTTGTGATTCAGACATTGCTGCAAGCAAATTAGCGATCACCACATTTTCCACGAATGTAAAATCGCGCGTATTTTCTCCATCACCATAAATTGTTGTCTGAACACCGGAGATCATTGCTTCGATGAAAAGCGGAATTACTGCAGCATACGGCCCGTTGACATCCTGGAATGGACCGAAAACATTGAAGTAGCGCAAACCAATTGTATCGAGTCCGTACAATTCCTTAAACACTTTCGCGTATTCTTCATTCGTTCTTTTCGTCACCGCATAAGGCGACAAAAGCCGGCCTGTCTTCGATTCCACTTTTGGCATATTTTGATCATCACCATAAACAGATGAAGAAGAAGCGTAAATGAATTTCTTCACTTTATTTTCTTTCGCAGCAAAAAGCATATTCAAAAATCCGCCAACATTCACAGCATTTGTTGTGGCCGGATCAAGAATGCTTCTTTGCACAGAACCTAAAGCAGCCTGGTGAAGCACGACGTCGATTCCAGCGCAAGCTTTCATGCATGTTTCTGCATCGCGGATGTCGCCATTGATGAACGTGATTTTATTTTCTTTTACGAGGCTTTCAATATTTGCACTATTTCCATTCGACAAATTATCAAGCACACGAATTTCTTTTGCGCCATTTTCAACTAACAGGTGCACAACGTTTGAGCCGATGAAGCCCGCTCCCCCGGTTACGAGAAAGGTTGTTTGTTTTAAAAACGCGAGCCACTCCGGTTTCAACATAGACTTAAATTATTTCTTCGAAAGAGAATTCGTTTTTCTTTTTAAACGGTTGAGCATTCTTGTTATAAATGAACCTTCCTGCTGCTTTTTTATTTCTAAACCTTCACTTACCATTGAAATTAATTTCCGCAGGTAAATGCTGTCCCACTTTTTTTTGAACGGTAAGGAAACGCGAACCATAAACAACCATAGTTGTAATTGAAAGATTGTGACCCATCCACCGAAATTGAAGGTAAACTTTTCAAACGATTCTTTCATCAAGGCCTGTGTCACCATTTCAGCAATGACCAAATGTGTGTTTCTCATTCCCGCTGTGGTAAACAAAACGATCTCGCTGAATATTTCAAGTCGGATCCGCTCACCTACTCTGCGCTGCTCCGGTTTAAAAACTGAAGTCACTTGTCCCTGGTGCAAACGGTAATTCAATAATTTTTCATCCAGGTTGATGCACTTCGAATGTTCAATGATTCGCAGCCAAAAAACATATTCTTCTGCATGAATATATTCGGCAGGATAATACAGCTTGTTTTCCTTTACGATTGAATTGCGGATAAATGTTGTTGGATGACAAAAAGGATTGTGAAATAAAAAGCAGAATCGCAGGTAATTCATATCACCCATTTGCACCCAGCTATTCATTGCACCGTCAATCTCAATATCGGTTCCGCAAAGTCCATATTCCGGATTGGATTCCATAAAGCTGACTTGTTTTGCAAACCGTTCCGGGTAGGCAACATCATCAGCGTCCATTCTTGCAATATATTTTCCTTTGCAGAGATCAATTCCTTTGTTGAGCGTTGCGATCAATTTTAAATTCTTTTCATTCCTGACATACTTTATTCGCGCGTCAGTGTAGGAAAGAATTATTTGTTCGCTTGTATCCGAAGAACCATCGTTAATGATGATAAATTCATAGTCCGTGAAGGTTTGTGAAAGAATGCTTTCAATGGCGGGCCTGAGAAATTTCTCCCCGTTATACACGGGCATCAAAACGGAAACAAGCGGTGGAATGCTCATAGCAACTTATTTCCTTGTGGCATGCCAGTCGCACCAAAAGGAATAATTTGAAACGCCTTTTAGCTCAAAAAATGCTTTGCGATGGAACAGCAACATTTCTTTTCCTGTTTCAAAATCCACCCAGTTTCCTTCGAGCTGATCGCCGAATGGTCCTGTTGTTGAAAGAGGGAAATTGAAGTTATGCTTCGTTCTCATCTGCTCAAAATAAGGAATGATGCGCGGAGGAACTTTATTTCTTCCCAACACTTTATCTGCAAGGCTGCGTTCGAAAGGAAGCGGTGTTTTTTTCACACCATAAAAAGGTTCCATCGAAAGCACTTCCAATGTTTTCTGATCAACAAGCTTAAATTGATTATAACCCAAATTGTGAAGGCTGACCAATGTTTCTAACGCTTTCGCATCATCGATGATCTCACTATCACCGATGCATTCTGTTTCTACTGACATAAAAACAGGACGGTACTCGCTATCTTTCAACGTATCAACAGCAATAGAATCATAACCTTCAATATCTATCTTGCAATAATACGGAACGCCATGCTCTTTCATAAGCGTGTCGAGCCGGCGTGTTTTTACTGCGATCGTTTCCATTGTTTTGTTATCGCGACCTGCAATCTCTTTGCGGAGTGAATTCCAAAGTGTCCATTCACTGACATTAAATTCCACGGTTACATCATTTTCGCCGGAAATTGCATAATTAAAAACCCTCAGCTGACCTGATTTATATTGTGAAGCAAAGGTTTCTTTCGCGAGCTCCACCAGGCGCGGATCGGCATCCATACCGATCACGTTGTACCCAAGGTGAAGAAAATATTG
>JBKJMR010000371.1:0-5413 GCA_046596275.1 Bacteroidia bacterium
GTAATTAATAAACCGGTTTTTCCTGCCGGCAAAAAAAATCGATATTTAAAACAGCAAGCGTTTTATCTATTTAAAACAAAAGTAAAATTCAAATTGTGAAATAAAATTATTGCAAAATTATCAATTTGTCAAATAAACAAATTGTAAAATTGGCCCATGTTAATTCTCAATGCACGAAGTGGGGAAAAATTTACATTGTAATTTGATACAAACTCCTACCGGTTTTCTAAAAAATTTTTCCACACCAATTCAAGCTCTTCCGCATATTCGCGTTTAATTGTAATGCCAGATGATTGCGGCGTCCACAATTGTTTTTCCAATTTACCAATGGCAAGTATGTCAAGTGTGAGGATAGGTGTGGTGTCCGGATCAAGCAACACATCAAATTCAATCATCACACAATAGATGTCTTTGCCATTTCGGCACCTTGATAAAAACGGTTGAGAAATAATTTGGCCTGAGGAAAAGATTCCACGTGGATTCGCACCAACTTTTGAAAAAAAAGCGCGATCACCGGGTTTTATTTTTTTGTGGCTGACACAAGTCCAGCTTTCTGTCACCTTTTTTCCGCTTTTGAGCAATGCAACACATTCGCTTATTTCAGGCCATGGCCATTTAACGGGGTTCCATGCGAAGAGGAAGGTGTTCATTGAAAGAAAAAGATTACTGGATTACAGATTACGGATTACAGATGACTATGATTCAAACAAAACGCGCCTGATGATGAAACAAAAAACTATTTAAAGTATTTCAAAAATTCTTCCTTGTAATTCGCTGATATATCAATCTCTGATTTATCACTTAGAATAACATAACCACCCGCATTTTTGTGATACGACTTCACACATTCGATATTTATAATATGCGATTTATGCACACGGATAAACGGGTAAGACAGAATTTCATCGTAATGCTTTAAAAACCGGCAGGCCATTTTTTTTGTGCCGTCTTTAAGAAAGATGTCAGTGAAATTTCCGTTTCCCTGCAAGCGAATAATGTCATCCATCTTGATCACTTCAAAACCTTCTAATGTGGGAAGGATCACTTGTCGTTTGGTGGGTTGTTGCTCGCGGAAATTTTCTACCGTGATTGCATTACGGTTAAATACCTCTTTATTATTTATATGCTGCGCCACTTTTTCTACGGCAATGATCAGCTCTTCTATGCTGACAGGCTTGAGTAAATAATAAGCAGCACTTTGGTTTAATGCTTTTAATGAATATTCAGAAAATGCAGTGACGAAGATCGTTTCGAAATGTAAATCTTTGCATGCATCCAACACATCAAACGCATTTCCGAATGGCAATTCCACATCAAGGAAAACAAGCTGTGGTTTCAGCTCGTGCAAAACTGTTTCAGCCTGGCGGGCATCATGCGCTTCGCCGATCACTTCTATTTGCGGACAATATTTAGTGAGATAAGCTTTTAACGCTTCTCTTGCTGATGATTCATCTTCAACGATGACAGCGGATATTTTTTTATTTACCATTCCAGTTGAACCATTACGCCTGTTTCTGCACCAGTTTTTTCAGTTATTTCAAAACGAATAGCTGTTCTGTAAATATCATTCAGCAAACGTATTCGTTCCTGCACGTTTTTTAATCCCAGTGATTCGTGCAGCTTTTGATTTTTTGTTTTGATCTTTTTGCTTTCTGTTAAGCCGATGCCATTATCATCAATCGTTACAATAGTCTTGTTTCCATTCTTATGAAATTTCAATTTAAGCAGACCGGAAGAATTTTTGTAACGCAATCCATGCCAGATCGCATTCTCCAGATTAGGCTGAATGATCATATTCGGGATCATTACTGTTTCCAAATTTAGCTGTGGATCTATTTCTATTTGATATTCAAATTTATCTGAGAAGCGAAGTTTTTCCAGCTCAAGGTATTTTTTCAACTGATCAATTTCTACGCTCAGCGTTACATAATCCTTATTCGAATTCTCCATGATGTTACGCATGAGATTCGAATAGGAGGTAAGGTATTTATTCGCTTCACGTTCATTGTTGTTTGCGATAAATTGATTGACGCTGTTCAGGCTGTTAAAAATAAAATGCGGATTCATTTCACGTCGTAACGATTGAAGCGCAATTTGTTTATTTCCTTTTCGAATAGAGAACAATGCTTTTACAATCAAGAGCAATAAGGTGAATAATACAACTACAGAACCGATCAAAACAAAATTGTAGTTATTCTTGCGACTGATTAATTCATCCTTCATTGTTTGCTGTTGCTCGAGTTCTGCAATTTTTCCTTCGTTTACAAGGAATAATCGTTTGTCGATAAGACTGCTGTCACGAGAAAGCAAATTATCCAGCTGACTGATGAAATTACTATAGAGTTTTGTCGCTTCCTGCTCTTGCTTATTCTTTTCATAAAAAGAGGTAAGCGCTAACAGACTTTCTTTCGCCTCTTTTACATTTCCCTTTGCAACAGAAAGATCGTAGGCATCCTGTAAGATTTTAAGACCGGCAGCTGTGCTGTCCAGCTTAAAATACAAAGCAGATAAATTTCGCAATTGTTCAACCTGTGTTACAACATCAGAAAAACTTTTCGATTCCAGCACTACAGCTTTCTGCAATGTGATGGCATTTTCAATATCATTTGATGCAACCAGCAAATCCACCATCTCACTTTTAATCAGCACAGAATTTTCTGAATTACTGTCTAACGTATTTAATGCATCCTTAAAATTTCCAAGTGCTTCATCGTTCTGATTTAACAGGATGTTGTTCGTTGCCATCTGTGTGTAATTCTGGACCTTCTGCGTATTAGTTGAATTGCTGTTGGTGGAATTATTGAGAATGATCGCATTCTGATTCAGGTAATTCAACTGATCTTGCGGTGATGAATAATGTAACAGACGCGTTGCATCATTTTTATTCAGCTGTCGTTGCAAGCTGTCAGTTGAAAACCCGGCTGCTTTTTTATAGCTTGCAGAAGCAAGGGAATATTTGTTTTGTAATTCCTGTATCCGTGCGAGCTCCCTGTAATATTCAGCAAGATTCTTTTTTGATTTAGTCGAATTTTCAAGCTGAATTGCTTTGTTGAGATATAATTCTGCTTTAGAATATTCTTTGGCCTTCGTTAAGGCGCCAGCTAAATCGAAAGAATTGCGGGCAATTTCTTCATCCGGTTTATTTTCCTTTATCGACTTTAATAATTTAGCAGAAGCGGAATTAACAGACTTGTCAGTATTGTAAACAAAAGAAGAATCCGCTGCTGCATAGTTCTGTGCTACACCTGCAGAACAGAATAAAATGGCAAAACAAAATAATAACAGGGCTTTTTTCATTGTCATAAATCCCAAACAAAATACTTCTTTTTACGCAAACTTTGAATCAGTAAAGCGTAATCCGCAGCAGAATAATTTCCTGCCACGGATCACACCAACCGGGGTTAGCTTTATTTTTAATCTCAAATCTCAAATCTCAAATCTCACGTGTCAAATTAATCTTCTTTCCACGCAATCAGGTAATTTTCCTTTTTATACAATTTCCTTGATGTGGTGTAATACTTCCAATCGCCAATCTTTTCATTGACGTTATTGTATTCTCCACAATCTTTGACAACGGGTGGTGATTGGGAGTTTATGTAGTTAATACGACTTTGGTAATAGTTTGGAATAAATAATAAGTTTGCGTTTTCATCCACCGGATAATAATTAATAGCATAATGAATGAGATTATTATTATTCCCGTATCCATAGAAATTCTTGACATTATTGTTGTTGTATTCCACTAGAAGAGAATCATACCCGGCGATGAGCTTCTTATCTTCAAATAACGTTAAAGAATTCAGAAGTGACTGTCCGAAGTGCCTGTAATTATACAGCAGCAATCCGCGAAAAGAATCCGGTGCTTTCTTATCAGAATAATTATATTCTTTGTAATATTTCCATTCACCTTCCTTTTTATATTCTACAAGTGCAGGTGTATTATATAAGCTTCTAACGCTTGAAGTCGGATTGAATGCTCCGTTATCTCCATTGTCACGCACTTTTATGGCTGCCGAATTAAGCGCGGTCAGTTCAATGTTCTGGAACCATTGCAAATTTCCGGGATTGTGAATTCGTTCGCGGCCGGAAGCAATTAACGAACCTTCAGAATAAATCTCTGTAAAAACCAGCACCGAATCAATTGGCTTGCGCACATACACCAATGAATCTTCCAGGCTGTAATTTGTTTTGGTAACTGCTTTTCCGTCTTTGAACATAATTTCTTCAATGAGATTTCCATATCGATCAAAACGTTTTCGAATTCCATTCAGCTTATTATTCCGCCAGTGTTCTGTACGGCAAAGTATTTTTGTTCCCTGGTAATATTCCTGCCATTGTCCTGAGCGGTTTCCATTTTCAAAATACCCAACGATCCACGGCATCCCTACTGCATAATTCTGAATCCATTTTCCATTCAGCACTCCATTCATTCCTTCACCTTTGCACCAGATATTATCCGGTTTTGCTGCCATTGGTTTGTGCAAAGCTTCGTTCTCAAAATAAGCAAGTACGCAAGCAGGTTTTTGTGGTGTTTCATATTTATCGACAGCAATAAAAGCATCATGTCGGTAAAAGTCATAAGCACCTTGAATCAGCATCAGCTCTTCCATGGTAAATCCGGAAGCGACTTGCCACGCGGGAAATTCAGCATCGTGGATATCTTTCAGCCATGCGTAATTATCTGTCGAGGCAATACGTAGAGCCATCTCTTCATGACCTGTATGCTGCAAAAGAAATCCAACCGCACAATGTGTTTGATGCCTGTCAATAAAAACAGGAATGCGTTCGTTGCGATAATAATTCATTGGAAAAATTCCTGCTAGACGATAATTGTCGAGCACTTTGATCAACTGTATGCGAGAATTGTATTGCTGCACATTCAACTGTTCAACAGGATTATTGCGCAGGATAGTTATAACACTGCTTAAATGCGCCTGGATATATTCTTTATCAGAACTAAGCTCGCGTGCTTCACCGGCAGGAGCTTGCAATGCGTATTTTTTCCAGTTGAAATTAAAATTGCAAAGCTGCTCGAAGAATGTGGTAGCAGAAAGCTGGATTACGAAGAGCAGAAGTAGAGTGGAAGTGATTATTTTTTTCATGGCTTTGTGATTAGTTTACAGTCCAAAGATGGCTGTGAAAATTTGCTTTGGGAGAGGAAACTGGGTGAACTGTGGGATTGAATTGGTGAAAGGTGGAATATCTTTCATCAACCGTTTGTCGGGCGGCATTTGTATCGACTATTGCTATAAATTTGCAGCCCTTAATGCGGTTAAATATGGAAAAGTATCATTACGGTATTGATTTCGGAACTACGAATTCTGCATTGTCGATTTTTGATGAAGAGAAGAAGGAGGTGATAGAAACGATATCGGTTCCTTCCATTTTATATTTTCCTTTTGAGCAAGACCCA
>JBKJMR010000426.1:0-5632 GCA_046596275.1 Bacteroidia bacterium
CATTATCTCGCGAATAATTCTACAACAGACGATGATAATGTTGACTTCCTTGAATTCGACGGCTCAGTGATCAAGGGCGATAATACTTCGTTCTTTCAAATGGTAAATTATATTTCAACTGCCGATATGACGCTGCAGACTTCGTATGATTCAGCAAGTGCCATGCTCGACATTCCGAATTTCTGCGACTATTTTATCACTGAAACGTATGTCGGAAATTTAGATTGGCTCGGATACTATACCAATAATATAAAATTCTGGAAGCCACACAGCGGCCCGGGAAAATGGAGATATATTTTGTGGGATACAGATATTTCTTTCCGGTCCGATACGCTGAATCAATTAGCTACAGCAATAAATCCGCCAACAGTAAATCCACATTCGTTAATGCTGAATGCGTTGCTTACGAATGATTCGTTCAGGGGATATTTTATTAACCGTTATGCCGATTTGCTTAATACTGCTTTTTTTAATGTGAATATGATCCGTACAACAGAAAGTTTTTATAACGAAATGCTTCCTGAAATGACGCGTAATTTTAATTTGTGGGGAACAGGCAATTCACCTTTTGCACCTGTACTTATCCAGGTGCCGATGGATGTTTCTATTTGGCGCGATAATATTAATACGCTCGAAGTAATTGAAAATGTGCGACCGTATTATGTGTTTACGCAGGTTCAATCGCAATTTGCAATGACATCGCTGGTTGGAGTTACCTTACAAACGGAGCCGACAGGAGCGGGCACAATTCACCTGAATACGATCACGCCGGATTCGTTGCCCTGGACAGGAATTTATTTTAATGGCAACCCGATAACAATGACTGCTACGGCTGCACCCGGATTTAAATTCAGTCATTGGAAATCAAATCATGTTGTAAACGGAGATTATCCGCATGCGGCATTGCGTGTCAATGTGGATTCAAACGATACGTTTACTGCTGTGTTTGAGCCGTTGGAGAGCACGTTTATGGCCTATCCGAATCCATTTTATGATGATTTAACACTTTATTATGAAGTTCCGGAGGCAGGAATTGTAAGCCTGAAAGTGTACGATATGACGGGAAGAATGGTTAGAGAAATTCTTCCAACCTCCAATTATCAGAGTGCAGGAGCTTATCAATTAAACATTTCCGCTGCTTCGCTTGAGCTTGCACAGGGGTTGTATCTCTTCCAGCTTAATTCGCCGGGCTACTCGAAAACGCTTAAGCTGATCAGTGGCCGTCCAAAACCATGAGTCCTATTGCATTCGATTCTTTATATTTGCGCAAGCAAAGAAATAAGCTGTGAAAAACAACCTGTCTGCCATTTTAAATGTTGTGCTCCTCATCGCGGTGGGCATTTTATTTTACCTGCATTTTACCTCTAAACGAGAAATCGCGGCTGTAAAAGACAGAGCGGATAGCACTCCGAAATTGTCTTTTAATGTTCCCGAAAATCTTGCCGGTGCGCGTGTGCTTTATGTCAATATCGATTCGATCGACAGGAAGTATGAAGCGTTTGCCGATCTGAGCAAAGAGGCTGGTGGAAACTACGCATACATCCAGAAGCAATACCAGAAAAAAGCGCTTGACCTTCAGACACGTTATGATACTTACCAGCAAAAAGTGTCAATGGGAACTATTTCCAGTGATGAAGCGATGAAAGAAGAAGCTGCAATCAATACAGGCATGGAAGAGCTGAAAAAGATGGAAGCGAATATTGCTTCGCTTGAAGGTGTTGCAATGGAAAAAAACGCACGCATCACCAATGATATTACCACTTACTTCAAATCCTACAGCAAAGACAAAGGCATTGATTTTATTCTCGCTTATGGTGGAAGCAGCGGAGTTCTTTACGCAAACGACAGCCTCGATATCACTGCAGATGTGCTGAATGCATTGAACGAAAATTACCGCAAATCAAAACCTGGTTTTGGTATAAAGAAATAGTTAATAACGATTCATAAGACGCCTGCCCATCATAGTACAGATGTTCAGGCGTTTTTGTTTTTTTGTGCAGGGGATTGTATGCTTTAAAGTCCTTCTCCTTATATCATTCTCATACCGGATACATCAAACTTCATACATCAAACATCAAACATCTACTATGTCACAAGCAATTTCCACCGATCCGGCATTGATCAATAAAATTAAAAGTGTAGAAGAGTTTCATGATATTTTCAAGATCGGAAATCGTTATGAGCCTACCGGAACTGTTCCTGCGGAAGAAGCGATGCTGCGTTATAATTTGCTTAAAGAAGAAAACGAAGAATACCTGGAAGCATGCAAGAATGGTGATGTAGTAGAAATTGCCGACGCGCTTGGCGATTTATTATACATCACATTCGGAACCATTCTCCGCCACGGATTGCAGCATAAAATAGAAGAAGTGTTCGACGAGATTCACCGCAGCAACATGTCGAAGCTCGATGAAAACGGACAACCTATTTTCAGAGAAGACGGGAAAGTGCTGAAGAGTGAAAAGTATTTCCGCCCGGATATTAAATCGATACTGGGGAAGTGATTACTGATTACTGGATTACCGATTACCAATTACTGGATTACAAATCTGCGCTATCTCGGCGAAATTCGCGTAAATCTGCGAGCGGCTTTTTGCACGCAGATTCCAAATGATTACGCAGATGATTGTAAGATGATTATAAAGATAAATTAGTTTGGGCGTACCCATGCAGGAACGCTTTCCGCGTTTTCATTTTATCGCACATTAAATTATCGGTAATCGGTAATTCCTTAATCTGTAATTTTTTTATTTCGCCAGCGGCTCCACAAACACACGCACGATCAGCACCACACCCGAAATCATTAAAATAATTCCTGCGATCATATTTACTTTGTGGATGACATTTTCATTCAGGTAATTTTTGATCTTTCCTGCTGCAAGTGATTTTAAAATATCTGTTCCCAGCACAGTTGCAAGTGTCGCCACGAAAAATAAAATAATCAGCCCTTTGTCGTTATTGAGCTTGTTTGATGCAAGTCCGATTGCTGCGATCCAGAGCAGGACGACAAACGGATTAAACATATTCATCAAAAATCCTTTCAGCACACTTGCACCGCGCGTTGGTCGCCTGAATTCGATCGGTTCACCATCAGCAGTGCTGACTACCGTCTTCTTCATCATCTGCACAAGCCCGTAACCGATGAGCAATAAGCCACCGACAATGCCAACAGGGATCGCATATTTTTCATCCACCAGCCAGCCCGATAATCCGAAATAAGCCAGCAGCAGGTAAATTAAATCGCTGATGAAAATGCCGAATGCCATTGCAATGCCGGAACCGTAACCATGCTTGAGGCTTGTTTGAATAAGTCCGAAGAACGCAGGCCCTATTGAGAAACAGAGCGCAATTCCAAACAACATGCCTTGACCGATCGCGGTGAACATCAGGGGGTTACTTTATCTTTATTATAATCTTCAACGTGTTTTTTCCAGCTTTCGTATCGTTCGCTTTTCAGCACGCGCGGAAATTTATGCTGACCACCTTCTTTTCCGACTGCACGCATCCAATCGGTGAATACGTGATTCGGAATTACATCAACAAAAATTTCTTTTAAAGCCGCTGAACGTTCGACACGGTAATCGTCGTTGAGGTTTTTTAAATGTTCATCGATGGAATGACGAAGCTTCTCAACGTCCACTGCATCATTTGTGCCAATATACCAGTGATGCGCGAAAAGATTCTCATAATTTAATCCTGCAACAGTATATTCATTCACAGAAATATTTAATTCTTCCGCAGCAAGATCAATTGCACGATTCATATTATCCTGCGATAAATGTTCGCCGCAAAGACTCAGGAATAATTTTGTGCGTCCTGTAATTTTTATTTCAGCTTTTTCTACATCCGTGAAACGAACAGTATCACCAATGAGGTAACGCCACGCGCCGGAACAGGTGCTCATGAGCAATGCATATTCCGTATGCTCATCTACATCTGCAAGCGTATATGTTTTCGGATTCGGCTTTAAGCTTCCGTCATTATCAAAATTATCTGCAGTGAACGGAACGAATTCATAAAAAATTCCATTGTCGAGCAACAGCTGAATGCCTTCTGAATCCGGGCGATTTTGAAAAGCGATAAATCCTTCTGACGCAAGATAAGTCTCCAGATATTTTATCGGCCTGCCCAATAATTTCTCGAAGCTTTTCCGGTAAGGCTTAAATGCAACTCCGCCCCAGGCATAGATCTCGAGGTTCGGCCACACTTCGTGAATATGCTGAACATTATGGAATGCAATAATTTTTTCAAAGAGAATTTGTATCCACGCCGGAACGCCACACACAATTCCGATGTCCCATTGTTTTGCATTGCGCACCATTTCATCCAGCTTATTATTCCATTCCCGCTCACGTGCAATACGACGGCCGGGTTTGTAAAAATGCTGGAACCAGAATGGAATATTTCCTGTTGTAATTCCGCTGAGATCACCGGAATAATACGTGCCGTTATAATTTAAATGTGTGCTTCCGCCAAGCATCAGAATTCCTTTCTGAAAAAACTCAGGAGAAAGATTATAATGAGCAATGGCAAGAATTTGTTTTATGCTGCCACGGCGAATTGCACGAAGCGTATCTTTTGTAACAGGAATATGTTTGCTCGATTGTTCCGATGTCCCCGAGCTGAGCGCAAAATATTTTACACGTTCAGGCCAGCACACATACGCTTCACCATTCAATGTGCGGTACCACCATTTACGAAACATCGAAGTGTAATCGTGCACATCCACTGTATCCCTGAATGCAGCAACGGGATCGCTTTCGGCAAGAATTTTTGTAAAATTATAATGCTCACCGAAGGCAGTGAATTCCGCTTTGCCCAAAAGTTTGCGAAGCGTTTTGACCTGCTTTTGATAAGCATCTTTACGACGGAATTTCGGAAGCTTCTGATTAAAATCAATCGTCCGCTTTAAAATTTTTCCCAGGAATGCCATAAGTATTGAATTACGTTACCGGGGTTATTTCTCTTACTGAATGCTTACATATTTGTTCCGGATGATTGCAACACGGTCACGGAGCAATTTTGTTTCTGCGAAAAATTCTTTGCCGGGGATATTAGGTCCTTTCGGAAAGCTGCTTTTCAATTGCTGAAAATCGGATTGAAGATTTTTGCATAAGCTGTCATTCGGAAAAGAGCCGAGCAGCTCTGTGATGTTTTGCAAATAAGGCTGCTGCACCGCGATCATATCAAACAAAACTTTATTCTTATCATTCTGCGCCTCATCACCGATGTGCTGCGTGGTCAGGTAAATGCTTTCGAGCCATCCTCCTGTCAATACCAGTGTTGCCAGCGCAAGACGATCATTTCCCTGTAGCGTGCTGTCGATACGTTTGTAAGAAGTACGAACCAGCTTCTGCATCGAATCTTTTGCATTCTGATTTGATTCGTATTGCTGAAGAATAGAAGCATCAAAAGTGGAAGGCACAACAACTGCATCAGATAAACGACGGATCGCTTTCAGGAAAGGTGCAGCATCGCCAAGCTGATTCTGCGAAATCATATAAGCGAGATCGGCTCCGTAAATTCCAAGATTCAAAGATTGAGTGCTTGCGCTGTTATAGGTGACGGCTTTTTTCGGATCGTTAGGCAAATCCGATTTATATGGAAGACGAGCGCCTGAAAATTGTTTGAG
>JBKJMR010000518.1:0-3756 GCA_046596275.1 Bacteroidia bacterium
TTTCTTAAATCTATATCCCGGATATCCAGCCTTACTTTTTAGTTCCGGAGATTTCGGATATTGAATTTGAATGTTGAATTTCCTTTTTATTAAGCTTGAATGTTGAATTTTTAATTCTTTTTTTTCTCTTTTCAAGCAGCTCATCTATACTCCATGGGCCGCCTCCGAAATGCATCACCATAAATGCAGCACCGATCAAACCGAGACTTATTACAAAATGATCAAACTCTCTATCGACAAGTTCGGGGGTAGAAAAACTCCAAAAGTTGTGAAAGATAAATGTAACGGGTATCAGCACTTTTACAATTAAACCGGCGCCAAACTTTGTTTTGAAACCGAAGATGATAAGAAGTCCACCTATGATTGCGAGCACCCCGGAAAGTGGTAAAAGCAGGTGTGGTAAAATAACATCCCGCTCCTGTGCTTCAAGGAGCATTTCCGGTGAAAAATGATCAATTGCGTCTTTAAAAAATATTGCGCCGAACAAAATTCTTCCGAGCAGGAGAAATGAATTTGATGAGATGTGCTTTATTCGCGGGTCAATTTTCATAGTGCGTTTATAATTGATTCACTGGCTTCTTTCACAAATTACCTTAACTGAAAAATTGATAATACAGGTAATGTTCGTTTTAAATATTCAAGCCATATGCCAATCCGCAACTACAATGAAAAAAAATATTTTTATCCTGAAGTGTAGAATAATATGCACAACCGAAGAAATTCCTTCATCGTTTATCCTTCGGCTTTTTTTCTTCAGAGATTCCTTTTTTGTCAATGCACTCTCCCTCTTTCAGCACTATAGTTTCTCCATCAGGCTTGACAACTGATCCGTCAGTTTTAATTTGTGTTCCGTTTTCAAGTGTAACATCACCGGTAACAACAGCGCCTTCGTGCATGATGACGAGTTTTCCATCCCGCAGCTTTGCACAATACATAGCTTCATCTGATTTATTGGGATCATTAAACACACCAAGCAATGTGAATAAGGAAGTGATCAGTATCAGGAAGAAAGATCTCATGGCGGCTGATTTTAGTTAAAAGGAAAATTTCTTTTACTGCACTTTCGGAAGTGCGAAACAGCGTGTATGATTAATTACTCAGTTTCTATGCCAGCCTTATTGAAATTGTAATTTGCTGTAATTCAAAAGCAAATGAAATGATATAAGGGAATATTTTCCTCCTGATAAATTTCAACTCTCCACATTGTGAGAAATTATATCCCGGGATGAAATTGCCTTAATAAAATCTTCCGGTACAATGCAGATTAATTATAACCGGGAATATTAAATCCTGCAACAATATTCAGCTGGCCTGTCCATTCGTCTTTTTCATTTTTGGATAAATGTATGATCATATTTCCGCCTCTTAATTCGGATTTATCTTTCAATTCCTTTGTGATAAAGGGATCATCATCAAACCAAACTTCGTCAATATAATACAAAGTTTTTCCGGGCTCTTTTACAAGAATGTGAATGTGTGCAGGATCAGTGCGATTTGGATATGGCGCGGGACGAATCGTATGCAGCTTAAACTCTCCCTGTGCATTGGTTTTTATCCAACCGCGTAAATGTCCATCCTTACGCGCGACAGTTTGTGTATCCCCAGGCGAATAAAATCCTTTCGCATCGGTATGATGGAAATACAAAACAATATCAGCAGCCGGCGATTTTCCATCGCGCATAAAAACTTTTCCGCTTAGCTCTAACCGTTCTCCCGGTTCATTGGCTCCCGCAAGTGTCGTTTCCCAACCAATACGATTGAGCGCAGGCATTCCCTCAAACAAGGTCTCACACTGATCGCATGGGCCACCAACAACTTTTTCTCCGGTTCCATTTCCATTTGGTTTTCCCTTAATAGAATCGGCATGATTTATTAAAGAAGGTGAACCGCAGCAACAGAAAAGCAGCAGAAAAAAGTATTCAATCCGGAAGCATGATTTCATGTTCTAATTTAGGGAAATTGCGAATGAGTTAAGGAAAGTTTGTACAAAAGAAAACCAGCTAAAATCAATTAGCTGGCTTTCGGCACTCTGCGGAGAAGGAGGGATTCGAACCCTCGGTCCCCACAATTCTGTGGGGACGGCAGTTTAGCAAACCGTTTTATTCATAAAATAATTTCATAATTATAATTTGATTTATAAAAAAAGCCCTGTCTAACTAACAGGGCTTACTTATTATGCGGAGAAGGAGGGATTCGAACCCTCGGTACGCTTTTGGCGTACGGCAGTTTAGCAAACTACTGGTTTCGGCCACTCACCCACCTCTCCAAACGATGGTTAATTAAGGCGTCAAAGGTAAAAAAACTTTTGAGCATTCAACTGCTTATTTTTGCTGATGATTTTCTGCTGATTTTCAATTTGATAGACTGCAAAATAGCAGGATCTACTAATTCTACCCCGGTGCAGATAGTTCCTGAAACCTCCTTTTCATTAAGAATCGATGATTTTGGAAATTCTTTTACATACTATCACTCCACACACCTTGAAAATCTTCCATTAAAAAACATTCAGGACTTTTCTATACATCGATGGAACTATTTATCCGGCCATTCACAATTCAAAGACCTTTCTTTAAACCTAAAAATTCAATCCGGAAAACCCCCTTTACTTAAAAGTTTTATCAATGATCAGGATAAAATTAAACCCATTTTACCTTAAAGTTATTTCTTCAAAAGCCGGTTGAAATTCACCAAAATTCACGTGCAGACGTGGCTCACAGATGTTATATTTGCATACTATCCCTGTTAATCCGGCACAACTGTATGAATATTTTAAAAATCTCAACTGCTCTCTGCATTCCTGTGTTCATTTTATCCGCATGTGGATCACCGGAAGGAAAATTTAAGGAAGGTGATTCATCCGCGATGGCAGGTATTGACACTGCAGTGAAATTTATAAATGTTGCTGATGCTACCAAATGGGACAATAGCTGGTCTAAAGAAAATGTGCTTGTTTATCATTGGAAAGGTGCTCCAGCGGGGTTGCATCCAACCAATAATATGAACCTTTCTCCAACACGTATTCTGTTTGATTACACACAACGTTTTGTTGTGGCGGCAGACATGGAACATCTCCGCACGCGTCCCGATCTTGTTAAACGCCTTCCTGAACCTTCTGCGGACGGTTTAACATGGACCTACGAATTGCGTGATGAACCAACCTGGGATGACGGCACACAACTTTCTGTTGACGATATATTTTTCACATTGCTCGCATGGCAATGTCCATACACAGATAATGCTTATGCAAGGTCTTCTATCGACATGGTGAAATCTATCAAACGTGATCCTTCCAATCCGCGAAAATTTGTCCTGGTAATGAAAGATCTGTTTATACAATCTGAAAATTTCATGCAGGATATGGTTGTCCTGGAAAGAAAATTTCACGATCCGGAAAATGTGCTCGCGAAATATACGATCGAACAATTCATGGATCCGAAATTCAAAGACACGCCACATCCCGACCTCGACAAATGGGCCGCAGAATTTAATGATCCGAAATACGGACGAGCAAAGCTAAATGGTCTTGGTGCTTACAAGCTTTTTTCCTGGGAAGACAATACAATTGTGCTCATCAAAAAGACCAATCATTGGACTTCCAAAGTGAAAAATCCGGATATGTACGATGTAGCTTATCCCGAAAAAATAATTTTCAAAGTAAATGTGGATGACAATTCTATCGGTCTTGAATTACATCAGCAAACAATTGATGCCTCGTCCTGGGTAAGCACACGTTCGCTCGTGGAGCTGAGCGCCGAT
>JBKJMR010000621.1:0-3989 GCA_046596275.1 Bacteroidia bacterium
CGTCGGACCAAGCACAATAACAAGCAAAGGCTTTTTCATAAAATCAAATTCAAAAAAAATTCAAAATTCTCCCGATAGCTATCGGGATCAAGATTCAACATTCAAGATTGAAAATTCAACATTCAAGATTCAAGATTCAAGATTCAGGATTGAAAGTTCTAAGATTAACCAAATTATTAAACCTTAAACTAAAACCCGAAACTCAGAAGTAAAAACTCTGGCCTCGAAACTCCGAACCCGAAACCCTCCCGATCGTGATCGGGACGAAACCCGAAACTTTTTAAAACTGATCTTCCGGCTCCGCACCAAATGCATCAGGATCAAAATCAGCTGCTTCTTCTTCGGTGGATTCTTCCTCAGCGCCCGGCTCTGCTTCTTCTGAATCGACAGGCGCATCTTCACCTTCTTCCGAATCGCCGAGATGTTCATCAACATCAATTCCTTCAACAGCAGTAAATATTTTTTCCTTCGCTGTTTTATCTTCTGCTTCCTCTTCCTCCTCATCAATCGGTGGCGGAATTACTGCAATCTTATATTGTTTGGGAGCAGCGCCAACCGATTTTGTACATATAGGATAATTTTTCTTCGGATCATCCGCAAGAATTTTCGAAAGTTCGATCAGCAACGTCCATTTGGCAGCGGGATCAAATACATAAACCATTCGCTGGTGCGGATCGTCAATGTAATTGGCAATTTTACTTTTCGACATTACATGAATATCCTTTTTTGTTTTCGAAGGATAATCATCGTCGTCATCATCATGGTCGGGCGCTTTTGAAGCAATCTCCTGCCCTTTTTTCCACAGATCATCGCTCATGAAGAACGAAGCATCTTTCGAATTATCAAAATTGATCGACTCCTGGATCGCGCGGTGAAAATCTTCATACGTCTGTTTTCCGAGAATATCAATCTCGCGGTAAACATCTTCATGATCCTCAAATACAATACGAAAACGGTAAACTGCCATCTTAAAAAAATCTTTCGCGAATTTACAAAAAAGTTAAATGGTTTCGGGTTCAGAGTTTCGGGTTTCGTGTTCAAACTTGATTTTGAATACCCAGACCGTTTCCCGAACAACATACCTTATACGGGAAACAATTTAAAAGTTACATTATTGAGCAAATGGTATTACCGAAGGCAAAACCCGAAACTCAAAACCCAGAACTCGAAACCCAGAACTCGAAACCCGAAACCCAGAACTCCGAACCCGAAACCCCTTACCTTCGTCTCCGTGAATTCCCATGAACATTATATGCAACGTTGTCTCGAACTCGCCGCGCGCGGTGCAGGGAAAGTCGCACCGAATCCAATGGTGGGTTGCGTCGTAGTTTGCGATAATACCATCATCGGCGAAGGTTGGCACGAACAATTCGGTGGAGCGCATGCAGAAGTAAACGCAATACGCAGTGTAAAAGATCAAAGTTTGCTCAAAGAAGCTACACTCTATGTAAGCCTCGAACCCTGCTCGCACGTGGGAAAAACGCCACCTTGCGCCGATCTGCTTATTGAAAAAAATATTCCCTATGTCGTTGTCGCGTGCCTCGATGAAAATCCGCTTGTAAAAGGAAGAGGCATTCAGAAATTAATTCTCAACGGAACCGATGTAAAAGTCGGTGTGCTCGAAGAAGAATCAAAATTTCTTAACCGTCGCTTTTTCACTTCCATCTCCAAACAACGTCCATACATCATTCTCAAATGGGCGCAATCATCCGACGGTTACATCGATCATGAACGCGACGAAACCGATGAACGCGCAATCATCAGCTCACCGCAATCACATTTGCTCGTGCACAAATGGCGTTCCGAAGAAGCAGTGATTATGGTTGGCACAAATACAGTTATTGCCGATGATCCGCAGCTCACAGTTCGGTTGATGGAAGGTAATAATCCTGTTCGTGTAACGTTCGACCGTCAAATGCGTATCCCATCAAATGCAAAGATCCTCGACGCGTCAGCACCAACAATTATTTTTTCACAAGGAGCACATTATTATACCGATCGCGCCGAGTTTGTTCCCATCGATTTTTCCAAAGATCCTCTGCACCAGGCCTTAGGCATTTTGCACGAAAGAAAATTTGAATCTGTGCTCGTCGAAGGAGGTTCCGCTCTCATTAATAAATTTTACGAGCAGAATTTGTGGGACGAAGCAAGAGTTTTTGTCGCAGAAAAAAAAATCGGCAAAGGAGTAAAAGCACCGGAGATAAAAGGAAAATGTGTAAGCGAAGAAACTATCGGTGGAGATAAATTAAAAATCATGATGAATGAATAATTACAATTGTTTGGGCGGACGGACGCGCTTTCGGTAGTCGCTTTTTTCTTTTTTTAAATTAACCCTCAAAGGGTTTGAACCCCTTTGAGGGTTAATTTAAAAAAAGAAAAAGAGCTCCACAATACCTCAATCACTGCCGCAAAAAAAGCGCGAAGCTTCAGACGCGAGGCCTGCCTGCCGCCGCGCCTGCAGGTGCTCCTACAGGCAGGCACCGCGTCTCTACAATAAAATTGCAACTGACAACTGACTACTGACAACTAACTACTGACTCCGCCGCGGCGGATGACTACTGATAACTGACTACTGACAACTGCCCCTTATGTTCTGGCTTCTCCTAAGCATCGTTACCAACACCGCCTTAATTCTTATTCTGAAATCTTTCAGAAAGTTTGAAGTAAATACGCTGCAGGCAATTGTTGTAAATTATTTCACTGCCGGTACTATCGGCATGTTGCTTTGCGGAATGCCTGTTCCTGTTTCAGAGTTTGCACAGCAGCAATGGTCATGGGTTCCGCCGGTGCTTGGTGTTTTGTTTATTTCCATTTTTCTTCTCCTTGCAAAAACAGCGCAGACTATTGGTGTTTCAGTTGCAACTGTTGCAAATAAAATGTCGCTCGTCATCCCGGTGTTGGCTGCAATTATTTTTTATAATGAATCAGCCACGGCGCTTAAAATAACCGGGCTCGTAATCGCTGTGCTTTCCGTTTACCTCACTTCGCTACCGCAAAAAGAAGCTTCAGAAAATAAAGTTTCCTTCTGGAAATATTTCTGGATGCCTGCAGTCATCTTTTTCGGAAGCGGTGTGCTCGATGCATTGGTCAATCACGCCAAAATGAATCTTGTGCCCGATGCGCATCTTCCTTTATTTCTTTCTCTTTGTTTTTATTCGGCCGGACTCATCGGCATTACCGTCATTCTCATTCGCAGGATCAAGCTCGGCGAAAAATTCGAATCAAAAAGTCTGCTCGCCGGAATTCTCCTGGGTATTCCCAATTATTTTTCCATCTACGGAATCACACGTGCACTTGGAAGCGATCTCATGGAATCGTCCGCACTTTTTCCTGTAAATAATATGGGAATTGTTGCACTATCAGCAGTCGGCGCACTCCTTATTTTCAAAGAGAAATTTTCCATCACCAACTGGCTTGGAATTTTACTTTCACTAGCAGCCATCGCCCTCATCGCCTTCAGCTGAAAAGAGACGTGAGATGTGAGATTTGGCCGTACTTTTATTCGTTCCTTTCTCAAGTCTCAAGTCTCAAGTCTCAAGTCTCAAGTCTCAAGTCTCATGTCTCATGTCTCATGTCTCAAGTCTCACGTCTCAAGTCTCACGTCTCAATTAAAATGCTTTTCTCCGATACCTATCTCACCATTGAAACATCTGCCGAAGGAATTTATAAAGACCGCAGTAGTAAATTCCTTGCGTTCGCTTTTCCGGTGACAAAGGAAGAAGAAGTAAAAGTGCATTTGCAGCAATTACGAAAAGAGCATCCGGGTGCGAATCATCATTGTTACGCATTTCGTCTGGGAGCAGATAAATTACTTTTCCGCGCAAACGATGATGGCGAACCTTCCGGCACAGGTGGAAAACCTATTCTCGGACAAATTCAGTCGAAAGACCTTACAAATATCCTTATCGTTGTCGTACGTTATTTCGGTGGTTCACTTTTGGGTGTTGCAGGGTTGATCGTAGCGGATCAGCTGCAGGCCCACGATAATG
>JBKJMR010000679.1:0-2839 GCA_046596275.1 Bacteroidia bacterium
TGAATTGATCCCGCCTCAGCGCGGGAAATCAGACCAGGTGAAGCATACTTTTGTAGTTAAGAATATTAAAATCTTTTCATACGATTCCACCTTGCAACCCAATCCGGGTTGGGTGGAGTACAATCCCTTTGAAGCTTACGTCGATCTCAATGATCCATTGTTCCAGCAACTGACTCAAACGCAGTTGAACGCTTTGAAATATGGTTTCTGGCAAAAAGATCTACCAAATAAATACAACAAACTTCGCGTACTTGCACAGAGTCCACTGAGTTTCCTCTCTCAAGGAACAGGGAATCTTTCTCCTGAAGAATTAGGCGTATTTGCTGACACACTGTTTTGTGATGAAGAACCATTGCAAAATATTTGTGTGGATTTTAATCCATCAGAAGAACTGCAATCGATCAATGTAGTTCCGGTGACCGCGCCGGTTCATTATCGGGGACTACTCATGAAAATGTTTTCGGACGAAGGAATAATTATTCAAAATACGAATTGGGGATCTGACTACGCACTGTCCATTCCAACAGGGGATACTTTGGAAATAATTTTCCCGGAACCTTGCGCAAGTGTTGATTTATCGTTCTATGTGAACGTTTTCGTAACTGTGGAATATTATCGACGAAGCCTTCCAGTTTCTACTACAAATAGTAATCTTCCTGTGTACGAATGGGAACTGATCACCTCCGGAACTGATATTACTTATGAGGACGCGGAGAATCCTGTTGATCGTATTCTCATTATCAACGGTCCATGCGAGCAGAGTATCCTTGATTGTGGAAGTGAAATTACCGCAGAAGCACAGCAACTATTTAATTTCATTGATACACTGGTTGATAATGGTCACTTGATAACAACCTTCAAGATCTACCCGGAGAATTCGAGTATCTATGATAATGTGTTTGAAGAAACTGTTCTGTACGATCCACCTTATACTTATAACGACATTACGTACATCGTTGAACTTTTGACGTTGACGCAGCTTATTGTGACCATAATTGATAATAAAGGATTCTCATGCGGCATAACATTAGAATTGGTCGAGTATACACCAGACTTTGATATGTCCGCGATTACGAAAGTTGAGAACTTGGTACCAGATCCTGACTATGCAACAAACGGGGCGAATTATCATTTCCTGATTGACGCAACCACATCCAACGGAACATTTACGCTCAAAGGAGAATCCTGTTATCCTATCAATTATTGCATTGACAGTTGCCACTCGTGGCTATATGAGATTTGCAGATTACCTCTGAGCAGCTACGAATACAACCAGACTATTCCTTCTCAAACGGATGTCACAGCTGAGAATAACGCAATGTTGGATGGAATATTAAAGATCACACCACCCGTATGGCGTCCTTATACCGATTATTTTGTCCAGGTTGAAACGAAGGATACTATCAGCAATATTGCTAGTCCAGTAGGACCTTTTACCCGTTATCATGGATTTGGTTTCCGAACCGCGGGCCCTGTGGGACATTTTCATCAATTCAGGGATGAGTATGAAACACTCGCAGAATTGGATAAAGCCGATCAGTATCGCCTCGCTACCCTTAAACCTTACATTGATTTTTCTACGTCATATCCAAATGCAGATGGAAATATTTTGAACGCCAAACCATTATTCTACGATGATCCAAAACTTCTGCTTTACTATAAGTACGCGCATGTTTATACTATGTTGCGGAATTGGGGTTCTTACCACGGAAACGGGGGCATCGATATTGAACTAAATGCAGTCATTAAAGATCCGGCAGATGCAAATGCATCACCGCCTTTGGTTCTGGCATCTTTGGATTCAAACAAAGGTCCACAATCCATCGATATGCAGGTGCTGAATAACATGGTCACCAATGGCAATCCGTGTTCCGCAATTGAAGGGCCGGTTCAGCCTGATGGCATCCATAGCCAGATTGATACAGGTGATCTTCTTCCGGAAAAACTGTACACCGCAGTGTATTATGTGAAGAAAAAATCTTCGAGCGCGCCGCCATCGGCATGGGTGGAAACAGAAGTACATCGTTATCCGTTCCAGACTTCACGTTACGCCGATTTTACAGAACAGGTGCAGAGTTATGTGCTTTCAGATGAAATCAACAATGAGCGTTATGCCGTTTTCAATATTGATGTTCCATTTACTTCTGGAGAACTAAGTGCAGTACAAGCCGTCATTGCAGGAACAGAATCTGCTTCTGATCCTTTGCTGCTCCAATTTGCGGATCCGTTTGATCGTATAATGAATGGCATCCTTGCATTGCCTCGAACGGTTCCTCAGCAGTCACTTGAGCCTCCGCAAACGACAGAATTCAATATTATTAGGAATACGAATAACAGTAATGCAATTGTGGCCATTCTGATTCGCAACCCGGAACCTTTTAATGATCCTAAACTTCCGGTTAGTGAATTGACATCAACACTCACGTTGTCTGTAAATGGAGGTAGCACTTCCGGTTACATGAACGTTTTCTCTAAGGACCGCTCTAAAATTTATCTCACGAATTCTTCGTCAACAATTAGTGTAGGTTCGGGTGAATTCACTTTCAAATTTAAACTGTACGACGGAACAGCCTATGCAGTTATATCGACAGAAACAGCAACCATCGCACTCGCTTAAACAGCAGAATAATTATGGCAACTATTCCAGTAAATACTTCGGGCGTTACCGACTATATACAATCCGGTTTTCTTCACTTAGCAGCAGCAGGTTCTGATGCAGCTGATCATTCAGCTACGGGAATTCATTTGCGCTGGGGCCTGCAAGGTAACCTAGGAGATAAACACCTTCCAAAAGGTACGTTATCGGCAAGCGGCACATACGCAACTTCAATTGCATACA
>JBKJMR010000052.1:0-4612 GCA_046596275.1 Bacteroidia bacterium
AATTGATTGCTTTTTCTGAAAATACAGGCGCATTTAAAAAGGTGTTCTTATCTATTGGAGCTAACAGCAATTGATCAGAAAAATTTTCAGGGTAATGATCTAAAATTAAAATTTCAGGGAGCGGAAGGAAATATTCTTCATGATTATTTTGCGCGTATTCCACATCAGAAGGATATTCTTTGCCATTCAGCGTTACAATATTCCAGGTAATGGATGATAACGCTTTATTGAATCCGGATTTAGCTATTCCGTTAACAACGCTGCATGTTATTCCGCATTGGTTGCATAGCAGCTTTATTAAACAAGCAGCACCCGTTGGCATTGTTTCGCCTGAGTTGAAAATAATTTCGGGATCAAGGCTGGCAGAATCTTCGTATGAAATGTTTGTGCTGACCCAAATAAAAACCGCCCTGAACTTTTCAGGTGCCGTTTTGAAATTTGAATTTACAAAGTCTGTGAATTCAGCTATGGTTTCAACATCTTCTTCTTCCTTGCAGATGCTGTCAACACGTGAATAATCAAAATCACGCGGATCTGTTTTTGCGTTTAACGAATAGCTTGAAATATAAATAAGCAGGAAGAGGATGCTGCGCACAGAATTTTTTTTGTTTGATGATATAATAATCAACTCACAAAAAGATACATTATCAGCAGCTGGCCTTAATAATATTACCGGGTTGTCAGACCGAGTGTCTCGTCAATAGAAATTTCTCATTAAAGCAGAATGATCAATTTGACGAGATGTATCGAGGTCACTTTTTCAACTTTGGATCCAACGCGTCTCTCATTCCTTCGCCTATCAAATTATAAACGGTAACCGTAATAAAAATCATTAGTCCAGGAAAAATAATAAGCCACCATGCGTTGAAATTTTCTCTTCCCTGGCTAAGCAATTTTCCCCACGTTACAATATCGCGCGGAACTCCGATTCCTAAAAACGATAAGCTTGATTCCACCAAAATTGCTCCTGCAATTCCGAACGCAATGGAAACCATGGATGGCGCCATTCCATTTGCAAGCGCGTGACGGAAAATGATTCGTTTCTCTTTAAAGCCCATCGCCTGCGCTGCTTCGATGTAATCCATTCCGCGGATTCTTAAAAATTCTGCGCGTGTAAATCTTGCGATGCCTGTCCATGAAGTCAACCCGATAATAACCATGACGTAAATAATGGAAGGCTCTTTTACCAATGCAGAAAGCGAAAGAATAAGAATTAATGTGGGAATGGAATTCAATATTTCTATGCCGCGTGAGATGATTGAATCGACAGGAACATTGACTTGTTTACCAAAATAATTTCCTTTGCTTATTAATTTTCCGAGCAACGAAAAAAGCCAGGTTATAAATCCGAAAATAAAAAAGCTGAAAAGCAGCTGCAGTAAAAATGCAAATCCTGAATTTGACATTGCATCTTTCAGCACGTAGCTTCTGACGCTGAATGCATAGAAATAAGCAAACGGAAGACTGAGCACCACCATCCAGCATCTTGCGCGCGTAGTTTGAAAACGATTATCGCCGAAATAACCTGCAAGCGCTCCAAGAAATAAACCAAGGATGGAAGCAATGCCCATAGAAATAAATCCGATGCTCAATGAAATTCTTCCGCCGTGAATCAAACCTGCAAGAACATCTTCTCCGCTGCCGTTTGTTCCCAGCAAGTGTTTAAATCGGCCTGGCATATAAATCGCTTCATCGTTTTTATCTATGAATTTCTGCGGAGCATTTGGTCCGACAAAATTCCGGTTGCTCTTATCTTCTTTGCCGGGCGACCAAACTACAGGCGCCCAGACAACAGATTCAAAATTCATGCGTTTCCAGTTTGCAATATCAAGCTGAATATTTTCTTCAGCGCCTGTTTTCGAATCTTTGATGATGTAATTATTCTTGAATGAAAATGCTGGAAAAAAACGTTCGCCTTTATACTTCATGTACAACGGTTTTTCATTCGCAAGAACAGGAGCGAGGATGGAAATGAGCGTTAAAAATCCAAGAATGTAAAGGGAGAAAAAGGCAAGCTTGTTTTTCCTGAATTGTTTCCATGAATATTTCCGGAAAGAAAAATCCTTTTCGCTGTTAAGCACGGTCTCCTCTCTGACAAGGATCGTCTTCTCAACAAAATGGGTTTCGCTATGTTTTTCTACCGGCATTAATTTTTTTCTATTGGTTTTTGGTGCTTATTTTTTTTAATGTTCATTAAGTTTTTGAATAAGAAATTCTCGGATCGGCAATTGCGTATAAAATATCTGCGACAAGGTATCCGATCAATGTCATAAACCCGGATAGCGTAAATACTGCGACGATCATCGTGTAATCTTTATTTACGATGGCCTGGTAAATTTCTTGCCCCATTCCGGGGATGCCGAAGATCACTTCGATAATTACAGCGCCGCCGACTGCAATTGGAAATATATTTGAGAACACAGTGATGAGTGGCAGCAATGCATTTCGCAAACCATGTTTATAAATGACGAGATAATTGCTGAGTCCTTTTGCTTTGGCTGTTCGGATGTAATCCTGCCCGATCACTTCAAGCATTGCCACGCGCATGGTGCTGCTCAGGAATGCGAGCGAGCTGTAGGTGTAACAGATCAGTGGAAGAATTAAATAGGGAAGGGAGAGTTTGAATTTTTCCCATAATGAAATTCCGTCGGGATAGCCGGCAACAGGTTTTACTCCGTTGGCAGGAAAAATATTAAATACAGCAGGATTTGCAAACGTCATCATCAGCAATGTCGCGAGGAAAAAAACCGGTAGTGAATACAGCATAAATAAAATAAGGGAAGAGCTGCGGTCAAAAATTCCACCACGATTCACTGCGGCTTTTATTCCAACCGGTATGCTGATGATGTAAGCGAGAAATACGGAAATCAACGTGAAAAAGATGGACCATGGAAGCGCGTGAGAAATGATTTCGGATACAGGAAGCTTGGTGGAATACGAAATGCCGAAATCGCCGCGAATAATTCCTTTGGTATTTTTTGATCCTTTGCCTGTAAGCGGATTTCCATCTCCGAAAAGCCAGCGGTGATATTGATTATTTCCGTAAACGTTGATTGCCGGAATCCATGTTTTCCATTTGCATGAATTGTTTTTCATCGCAGCAAAAGCAGCTTTACTTTTAGCCAGAGGAGCCGCAATGGAAACGGAAAGGCTATTGCGAGTGGATTTGTCTTCTGCAAGCTGGGTTAATTTTGTAAGCTTGCTGCTGATCACTACATCTTCATAACAAAGAAAAAGAGAATTGATTTCCTGTCGTATTTCATCCACCTTATTAATTGTTTTTTCTTTTTCCGCATTTGTAGTTAGTGCGGTGTCAATAAAAACCAGTGAAACACTCTCTTTTAATTCTTCCAGAGAAAGATACCAAACACTGATGTCTTCCCAATTGCCGTACGCATCAATTAAACGGTTGAGCGATTCTTTTGCCTGCGGATTATAAATTCTGTAAAGTGTATCGGGACTTGCGAAATTGGTGAGCGTGAAATAAAAGACGGGAAGATCGAGTCCTAATTGCTGACGAAGCTTTTGTTTGCCGAGCAGTGCGCTTTGACTTTGGGAAGTTTGTCCTTCGCCATTTCCATTGCTTCCGGAATAGAGTATTTCGACAGGATCGCCGGGAGAATTAATGCTGATGGCAAATGCGAGCAATGAAATTGCAAACAGAGTCGGAATAAAAATTGCTACCCTTGTTACAATATATTTCAGCATCAGGCTTGCGGGCTCAGTTAATCGTTGTCATTTGCGCCATTTTGCCGGGCGACAGCATACGGAGATGGCTTAGATAAAGACCGGGCTTTTCGTAATAAATATCGCCATTTGCAAAACGTTTGTGCACGACAACTTTACGTACTGCTGAAAAAAGAAAAATATAAGGCTGATCATCGTAAACCATTTTCTGCAAACGTTTTTCCATTGCAATTCTTTTTGTTACATCAAGTGTTACACGGATTGAATCGATAAGCGCATCAGACGCCGGTGTTCCATAACCTACATAATTTGATCCGCCATTTAAGTAAGAGCTCGAATGCCAGACCTGTTTATAATCTTCTGTTATAAATGTTCCCTGCCATGCGCCGAGATAAAGATCGAATTGATGTGCAGCAACATTTTCTGATAATACACCGAATTCAAATGTGCGGATATTTACTTTTATTCCTGCCGGGTACATTGCATTGGCCACATCATTAGCGATTGCTTCATAAATGGGTCCGTTAGAAATACAAAGCTCACAGCTGAACTGCACTTTTTTTCCATCGATCATTTTATCGCGGATATTATCGCCATCCGTATCTTTCCAACCTGCTTCATCGAGCAGCTTCTTTGCTTTTTCAAGATCATAATTAACCGGCAGCAACGAATTATCATACACTTCCTTTTTGATCGGCGAAACAAGGCTCGTCATTCGCAATGATTTACCCATCATGTAATTCATATTCAATTCATCCACATTGGTAAGCATTGCTATTGCCTTACGCACTTTTACATCTGTAAAAAACGGCGGACGATTAACAGCAGCAGGTTTAAGATTCATTCCGAGAAACTGGTAATCAAAATTCGGAACGAAAGCGAAATTGTAATGTTTAGTAAATGAAGTATCGGCGCTCAGCTCCAC
>JBKJMR010000072.1:0-4043 GCA_046596275.1 Bacteroidia bacterium
CGGTGATACCATGTTCAGGAAAGAATATCGTCCTTACATCAAAAATTATTTCCGCAATGGAATTCGTCAGAGCCTTCCGATAGCTACTTCATTTAATGTGTTGAAATATTTTACGCTTACACCGGCGCTGAATTTTAATTCGGTCACACAATTCCGAACCATTACAAAAACTTGGACCGGAAGTGAAATTGATATTGATACTGTTAATGGTACACGAATCAATTTCGACTGGAGTGCAAGTGTTGCGCTGACGACTAAATTGTATGGAAGATATACAATGAACGGCGGAAGATTTTCAGTTATCCGACATACGGTGACGCCAAACGTTTCCTTTACGTATATGCCGGATTTCACCAATGAAAAATATGGATTTTACAAATCTGTTCAGACCGACACGAATGGTTCTATTGGAAAATATTCCATTTTTGAAGGTGGTGTTTATGGCTCTTCTGCATTGGGAAGACAAGGAGCAATCGGATTTAACGTGCTGAATACGTTTGAAGGCAAACGAAGGCTTGATCCTACTGATTCCACCGGTGTTGAAGAACGTGTTTCATTGATTGATGCGTTGAATTTCGGCGTTTCTTATAACCTGATGGCCGAATATTTTAACTGGTCAAACCTGACAGCCGGCTTACGTATGCGCCTCTTTAAAAAGATCGATGTGAATGGTTCTGTAATTGGTGATCCGTACCAGCTTACTTCGGAAGGATTGCGTTACGAACGTTTTGAATGGCAAGACAGAAAACGTATTGCGCGATTGACTGGAGCGAATCTTACTGTCGGAACAAACTTACGTAAAGGCGGTCTTACTGCTTCTACCGAACGCACTTCTTCAAGAGGATCGGAAGCAGAAATGAGCATGATCAATTCCAATCCGGGTGGTTATGTTGATTTTAATATTCCATGGACATTAAACCTCAGCTTCACATTAAATTATTCGAAGCCGCTTGCATTAGAAACATTCACACAAACGATTCGTATTGCAGGTGATGTGAATGTTACACCAAAATGGAAAATCGGTTTTGATTCCAATTACGATTTGCAGCAAGGGCAGTTTGCATATGCTTCTCTTAATGCTTATCGCGATCTGCATTGCTGGGAAATGCAATTTCAATGGATTCCATTCGGCATCCGGCAGAGCTATAATATTACGATCAACGTAAAATCCGCCGTCCTCCAGGATCTGCGCATGACAAGAAAACGCGACTGGTACGATTTCTCGGGCAGATAAAAAATAGTTGGGAGTTTGGAGTTTTTAGTTCGGTGAATTACGAATTAGAAGGACTATACGAATGACAATAAATCCGTTTTTATCCGTCAGATCCGTGTTATCCGTGTTCCATCCTTTTTTCCTTTTAACTCCAAACTAAAAACTAACTCCCCTATCTTTGGAAAAATCTCTTTCCATGAAAAAACTTTTTCCCTTTCTTATAATCGCTTGCGCGTTAGCTTTTGCTTTTTATTCATTTACAGAAGACACTGATATTCCAAAAGTAAAATCTTCTGATAATGACTCTGTTGTAATTTCAAAAATTTTCCAGCAGGCCTATGCCGGATCGGGCGCGTATGATGCGTTGAGAGGATTGTGCCAGAAAGCGCCGAAACGGTTATCCGGATCAGCAGGTGCGCAGGTGGCGGTGGAATATATGGCGCAGCTGATGCGTGATAATAATTTTGACCGCGTTTGGTTGCAGCCTTGTATGGTTCCGCATTGGGAACGTGGCGCGCCGGAAACAGGTGAAATCAGTGTAACAGTTAAAGGAAAATCTGCTGCGACACTTCCCGATTTTAAAATACGTCATCGCGTTAATGTATGTGCGTTAGGCGGATCAGAAGCGACTCCAGGGAATGGATTGACTGCAGAAGTAATTGAAGTCAGCTCATTTGATGAACTGGAAAAGCTCGGAAGAAAAAACATTGAGGGAAAAATTGTTTTTTACAATCACCCGTTCGACGACAGAAAAACTTCTACATTCCATGCTTACGGAGAAGCAGTTCAATATCGCTGGCAGGGTCCGCCTTCTGCAGAAAAGTATGGGGCTGTAGGTTGTCTTGTTCGTTCCTGCACAAGTTCAATCGATACGTTTCCGCATACAGGAACCATGCGTGCCGATTCGTTGCGTGCAAGAATTCCATCCGCAGCAATTTCCACAATGGATGCAGAATATCTTCACAAACAGCTAGCCAAAGGTGAAGGAACAATTTTATTCACATTGAAGATGAGCTGCAAATGGTTTGCCGATGTAAAATCATACAACGTCATTGGTGAAATTACCGGCAGCGAACATCCTGAGCAAGTGATCGTAGTTGGCGGACACCTTGATGCGTGGGACCTGAGCGAAGGCGCGCATGATGATGGTGCAGGTGTAACAGGTTCTTTCGAAGCGGTCCGGCTTTTTAAAGTGCTTGGCATTCGTCCGAAACATACGATCCGCTGTGTGAGCTTTATGAATGAAGAAAATGGCGGTCGCGGCGGAAAAGCTTATGCAGATTCAGCAGCATTAAAAAAAGAAAAACATATTGCAGCGATAGAATCTGATGCAGGCGGCTTTACACCAAGAGGATTTGGTTTGGATATGTCGCCTGACCAAAAGAAAAAAGTACAAAGCTGGTCAGCGCTTTTTTATCCGTATGGCGTGTATGATTTCACGCGCGGTGGCGGTGGAGCTGATATCGGTCCATTGAAAGAAAGTGGAACACCGCTTTTAGGATTAGAACCTGATGGCTCCCGTTATTTCGATTTTCATCATACAGAAGATGATACTTTCGATAATGTGAATCGCAGGGAATTACAAGCCGGAGCAGCCTCCATGGCAGCCATGATTTATTTGATTGATAAACACGGCTTGTAAGGGAGACATGAGATTTGAGAAGTGAGACATGAGATAGCTCATTTCTTTCTATAGCATGATCGAAAAAACCTATTTCAACTTGGGTGAATTCTGAGTACTTTTGATATAAGATAATTCATAAATACAAATAAATAAAAATCAAATCCTATGGCAATTGAAATCACTGATGCCAACTTCGAAGAGCTGGTAATGAAATCAGATAAACCTGTACTTGTAGACTTTTGGGCAGAATGGTGCGGACCATGCAGAATGGTTGGACCAATCGTTGAAGAAATCTCTAAAGACTACGAAGGCAAAGCAATTGTCGGTAAAGTAGATGTGGACAGCAATCCGAATATCTCTATGCAATTCGGCATTCGTAATATTCCTACCATTCTTTTCTTCAAAGGCGGACAAATCGTTGACAAACAAGTCGGCGCTGCTGCTAAAAGTGTATTGACAGGAAAATTAGATGCACAGATGTAATATTTTATCATAATTATTAAGAAAGGCGGATTGGAGACAGTCTGCCTTTTTTTATTTACATCGCAGGATTACTGATTACCGATTACTAATTACAGATTTCAGATTATAGATAACGGAATGCTAATTACGTACACTGCCAATGGAGGACTGACTACTGACTACTGATACTGACTACTGATACTTATTAAAAAATCATAAATCCCGGTCAAATCGTACATCGTACATCGTAAATCGTAAATTTACACTATGGCACTTAATCACCAGGAACTGCAGCAATTTACGCACCTTGAGCTTCTAGCGCGGCAGGTGGTGGAAGGTTTTATTACCGGGTTGCATAAAAGTCCGTTCCATGGTTTTTCTGTTGAGTTCGCCGAGCATCGTTTGTATAACAGCGGTGAGCCTACAAAACATATCGACTGGAAACTTTACGGCCGCACAGATAAAATGTTCATCAAACGGTATGAGGAAGAAACCAATCTTCGTTGTCACCTGGTGATCGATCATTCCTCTTCGATGTATTTTCCAATGCCGGAAAAAGGCAAAAAGGATGTGCTGAACAAGATCACTTTTTCTGTGCAGTGTGCCGCGGCAATAGCAGAACTTTTGAAAATGCAGCGTGATGCTGTAGGATTAAGTGTGTTCGCAGAGGAAGTCGAAGTGCATACGCCGGCGAGAAGCAGCAATGTTCATCATAAATTGCTCTTCAATGAAATGGAAAAATTG
>JBKJMR010000147.1:0-6257 GCA_046596275.1 Bacteroidia bacterium
CGTAACGGGAAGATCGTATGCGATTCCGAATTATTTAACTAACAGGCAGCTTAGTGCGAGGATGATTGTGCATTTTTAGCCGCTCCTGCCTGCCCCGCAAGTGGTTTGCGCGCCTGCAGGCAGGGATTTCGCTGATTGATTTACGCAGATTTTTTTTTATCCGTCAAATCCGTGTCATCCGTGTTCTCTTTATTAATACCTGATGAAATTATTTTTCCGCTTTCTGGTTGTTATTCTTATCGCATGCTATTCATCGTGTAAAACAGGAAACAATTATCCTGATTGCAATTCAATGGATATTGAAAAAATGGATACTTGTCTTTTGGGACAAACCATTGGCGAAGTAATTCAAAAACTGAAAATAGATACTTCACAGTTTATAGCCTTCGATGAGCCTCCGATGATATTACGCGGTCTATCTATTCATATAGATGACTCTTGCTCGATAAGATTGTATGTCGAGCGAACTTCAATTACACATGAGCTTGCAAGCAAAAAATTCACTGCTGCTCGTCTGCAGTATCTATACATTATTGATAAAAAAATAATCGGCGTATCGTGGAAGAAAGAAAAATCAGGGAAGCAGAAATCAATTCGCAGCGCGATTAATTATTGATGAAATAGCCGGGCGTGTCCTACAGGTCGGGCTTATCGTTACAAGTTATACCTCACGCAAATAATAGAAATTCCATTAACCGGACGCGAGGCATCGCGTTTCTACAATGAAATTATTCTTTAACGAAAGAAATAGAAATTTCATTAACCGGACGCGAGGCATCGCGTCTCTACAATGAAATTATTCTTTAACTAAAGAAATAAATTCTGCTTTCACTTTTTCATCAGGGATTACGCAGATTGCACAGATTCTTTGTAAAGCTGTACGAAAAAAATATTCCTAAAAAAATCGCCTCCCGGATATTGGAAGGCGTTTGAATACTTAGAGCCTGTTTAAAATTTATTACTCAATAATTACTCCCGAACTCTTCATTATAGCAATAACCTTTGATGCATAATATTCATCCAGTCCAATGGTTGAATCGGTTAACACTAATCTTTCTTTGATATTCATTGGCAGTTCATTTAAAGACTTGTCATCATCAATAATAACATATTCTTCGTTGTCTCTTTTGCTTTTGAACCAATTCATGATTTCATCTTTACGACTTAATCCATTTGTATTTTCATTAAGCGTGCTGATTCGGATAGTTATTCCCCTGGCCTTAAAAATATTCTCCCATTCAGGAATAGAATACCTTGATTTATGGGAAGTGGTCAGGACAATAGAACAATTGGTCTCCAACATAATTTGTTTGAGACTACTAACAGCTTTGGAGCTAAATGCAGAAAAACCATCCGCTAAAATTTCCATGCGTTTCCATGAAGCACCGGAAACCATAACACCGTCTATGTCTAACAGGATTAACATATTATAAAGATAAATAATTTTTGCAAGCCCAAAATAAGACACCAATATCCAATTAGTTGCTTAACTAAAATCAACACCTGCTCGATTATATTTCATCAGCTTTTCTTCCACCACAAACATTGAATTATCCCAATCTGCAGTATCAATTAAAACCTCTTTCCAGGTGGTGATTTGAGTAACCGGGCTACTTTTCCACGTGATAGTTTCGATTGACAATCTTAAAATATGCATACAAATGTATCTATGATGTCCATTTACAATTTTGTTATTATCGACTGACAATGCTCTAAACCATTCTCCATTTTTTAACTTTCCATGAATTCTTTGTAGGATAGGCAGAGATAACCTGGCTTGGGTTGAATTCAAATCGAAGCTATTTTCTCTGAGGTAATTCTGAACGAATTCTAATGTTATTTCACACACATCAAAAACAATTGTTGTAATAGATTTTATAATTAGAAAGACTGCACTGGTAATATTTGTCTGATTTAAAATATGGATTCCGGATGTAAACCGGGAAAGACAATTAGTATCAGGTCAATCAACAGAAATACCGGCCGGTAAAGCAGTTTTCTCCGGAGAAACACTACCAACCGACCGGTGACACACACAATCTTGCCTTTGATACATTTTCGCTATTTAGCATTTAGCTTTAATAGAAATGTATCAAGCGAAACATTCTGACTGACAAAGTGAACTTTTGCCAGGCTGAGTGTCTCGTCAAAGACGTTCTTTCTTTCAAACTGAACTATTTAATTTGACGGGATGTTTCGAAGCCTAAAAGAAAATATAAGGCATAAATTTTTTCATCCACCAGCTTTTCTTTTCTACCGGATTCGGCATTCTTCCGTTGCCGGACATGGTTTCATAGGTAAGGATGGCATCTAATGTTGCGAGATAATCGGCATCGTTTACATTTTCTAATTTCTGAGAGATGCTTTTTTTAAGTTGAGAGACGTAAATGTTCATGGGTTTAAAAATTAATAATGAGTAAATGAATAATTAATAAGTCTTTTTTTGCGTGAGGCCTGCCTACCGACGCGCTTGCTTGCGTTTTTTGCAGGCAGGGATTGAGGTATTTGTTGGAGCTCTTTTTTATTTTGATTTTAATAAAAAAAGCAACTACCGAAAGCCCGCCATGAAGGAACGCCCTTCGCGTTTCCTTCATGGACGCCCTCCTACCCCAGCTTTTTTTCTAAATCTTTCAGACGCATTTCGAGCGCCATTAAACGATTATCATCGGGCTTGGGAATATCTTTTGTGATGCGTGCTTCTACTTGCCACACCTGGCCGATATCTTCTGCTTTTACTGCATAGGCTTCGTAGGCTTCATTGTCGGAACGCAATTCATACACGTTATTTCCCAATGGAAGAACACGTTTTGCAACAATGCTTCCGTCGTGCATAACTACGATGTAAACATTTCCTTTTTTAATGTGCGCTAATTCTTCGACGTAACTTCCTACGAGCATATCTCCGGGATGAATTCCGGGAAGCATACTATCGCCGGTAATTTCAAATGCGCGAAATGTTTTACCGTAAAAGCCGGGCAGACGAAACGAAGGAAGCTTTGCGATATAATCGGGATCTGACTGCCCTTGTAAATATCCTGCAGCTGCTTTGCGATCGACCATGACGATATTTTCTTCTTCGTCGTTTGAAATTTGCACTACTAAAGGAAGCGCGCCTGATTTTTTCTTGGCTTCATTAGAGATGTACATTTCTCCTTTTCCATCCATGAGCCAAAGCGGATCGACATTAAATTTTCCGACGATGGCTTTATATACATCGTAAGAAATTCCGTTCTTCTCACCTTCTATTTGTGAGAGCGAAGTTTGCGTGATGCCGATATCGTTGGCAAATTCCGTCTGGCTCATGCCAAGTTGCTTCCGGATAATTTTAATTCGCTGTGCTAGTGTCATTTGGTTCGTTTATGGGTCAAAGTTAATAAAAATATTTGGATTATATTAACTTAAACTATATTTTTGTGTTGTGATGTTGCTTTTGTCACAGCAACTATAAGCAAAGTTAATAATACAGATTTAAAATTGGGAGGAGCAATTAGATGAATTTATCCACAAGAACGAACCAGGCCATACATATCGGCCAGTTGATTTCCCAGGTAATCATGCCTCTTAGCGTCCTTAATGGCAACCCTTTTCCTCCCGCGGACGGAACTATCCAGCAAGCCCCTTCAAACGGGCAGGTCCGACTGAATAACTCGATGACTAATTCAGTCGGACTTGCCCGCCTGAATGACTCAGATTTAAATTCAGTCGGGCAGGCAACATCACAAAACTCATTATCATTCGAAGAGCGTGACCCCGTAAGGTCAACGGAGCGCGTGCCGGACTGCTCTTCGAACCAAACAGACCGGGCCTGGTCTGCCAGCAACGGTGCCTCCGCTGCCCAAGGAACGACCAGCCCGTTCTTTCAACATGTTGAAGCTGCGTGAAATTGCCTTTCTTCCTGGCATCCTTCGATACATCTCGTCAGAATTAAATTTATCAACTACATATTACTGTAGCTCTGACGAGACACTCAGGATGCCAAGGAGGTTCAGCAAGTTCCAAAACCGCTGCTGAGCAACGCCGCTTCCAACTACATAACGTCCTAATCACTTTCAGTTTCCGGAAAGTGGTTGGGGCGTTTTTGTTTTTGGTGCCTCGATATGCCTCGATACATCTCGTCAGAAGGGAAATTTTGGGTTGCCATTTGCTTTGTCTCTGACGAGACACTCGGCATGACAAGGTAATGAGGGTGCCTCGATACCTGCCTGCGTAGCACAGGCGAGCGCGTTTGGCAGGCAGGCATCGAGGCAGAAGGGAAAATTTTGGGTTGCCTTTTGGTTTTGTCTCTGACGAGACACCCGGCATGACAAAATAAAATTGTGACAATCTTATTCGTAAATACTATTTTTCTTTTTTGAATTTATGAAATTGAATTGGTTCTGAAAAAGAGCGTACGATTTGCAAAGATCAACAAACCGGTTTCATTGCATTGGTTAAGGCATAGTTACGCAACACACCATTTGGAATCGGGAACAGACTTACGTTATATCCAGGAATTGCCGGGCCATAGCAGTGCGAAGACGACGCAGATCTATACGCATGTGAGCACACAAGCCATAAGCAAAATTATTTCGCCGGCTGATGGTTTGGATATATGGTAAAACGAAACAAAGTTGCGCCAAGCTTGCTGGTTTGGTATATTAGGCGAAAGAAAGTAGCGGGTATATACAAGTTAGCGGCAAGCATAAGACGACTCTCAACAAAATGAAAACAGTAATCGACAAATTTGAATCTTTAATTTTTCAGCTTGACCAAAAAAGCCAAGAATTTTATCATTCAAGCATTTTGACAGAAGAACATTCGAAAAATAAAATACTTGTTGAAGAAGGTAAAGTTTGTAAATATTCATACATCGTTTTGGAAGGTTGTATTCGGAAATATTACCTAAAAGATGGAATAGAGATAACAAGCGAATTCATTTTTTCAGGTGAAATGGCTGTATCATTCGGTAGTTTTTTGAAACGGCAACCTTCAAATGAGTTTATTCAGACGATTGAGAACACCAAAGTTATGCTTATTCCATTTGGCGTATTTGAGTTTATGCAAAAAGAACATCTTTCTATTTTACAAACTAACTTTGACGTTTTAGTTGATTATTCTCAATGGCTCGAAAATCGTTTATATAATCTTCAATTTCACTCAGCGAAAGAACGATACTTGATTTTATTAAATTCTCAACCAGAAGTTATTCAAAGAATACCATTAATGTATATTTCTTCATATCTTGGTATAACCCTTGAAACATTGAGCCGTATTCGTTCCCAAATTATTTGACATTTATCAAACGACACCAGTATTCAGCATTTTACTTTTGTGCCATAATCAATTAAACAATTTAAATTATGGATAAGAAAGACCTTTTAATAGTTGGTGCTGGACCAGTTGGTTTATCAACCGCTTTGTTTTTAGACAAATACGCCAATGTAAAAATCATTGATAAATTAACGCAACCAGTTCCAGTTCACTTTTCAAAAGCCTTTGGCGTTAGTCCAAGGACACTTGAATTACTCGAACCTACAGGAGCAACTGAACTGTTTCTTAAAAACGGCAGAAAGTTGGAAGCCATAAACATTTATAAAAACGGTAAGCTTCTGGTAAAAAACGAACTAAATCGTGTAAACCATAAGTATCCTTTTATGATTGTTCAGTCGCAAGCAGAGAGTGAGGAAATTATGACCAATATTCTTTATAAAAGGGGGGGTGCAATTCAAAGAGGTGTTGAATTAACTTCAATAAATAATAGTAATGGCAAAATTATAATTGAAGCAAAATCTAATGATGAATCATTTGGTTCAATTACATCAGATTTTTTATTAGCTGCTGATGGAGCAAACAGTACAATAAGAAAGCATTTTTCACTTTCTTTTGATGGTGACACGCTTACAGACAAATGGTTCGTTTACGACCTTGAAATCGAAACCCCTTTTAATAATGAAGAAGCCCATATTTTTATGTATGACGCTGGAGCATTGTTTATGGTGCGTATCAAAAATAAGGTTTGGAGAATAATCAGTAACATACCTGAAATTCTTACAGACTTGCCAAAAGGAACAACTTATGGAGCAATTCAATGGACTTCCGAATTCAAAATAAGTCATCGTATAATTGGCTCATTTCAAAAAGACAATATCTTTTTCGCTGGTGACTCTGCCCACATACATTCTGGACTTGGTGCAAGAGGAATGAATTTAGGAATTGAAGATGCGTATGTATTTTCAAAACTCTTTAAAGAAAATAAATTTGCAGACTATGAAAAATTG
>JBKJMR010000691.1:0-10441 GCA_046596275.1 Bacteroidia bacterium
AAAAAAAAACGTCCTGTCAAACCGACAAGACGTTTTTTAAATTCAAATTTTAAACGATTAAATCCCTTTTTGTTTTTCTTTATAACGCTTCACCTGTTTTGAAAGCGCTGAAATTCCTGTGTCAATTGCTTCTTCGAATGTTTTGCACTGACGTTTTACATACAAATCGTTTCCGGGAACAATCAATTTTATTTCCGCCACTTTATTTGTTGCATCATCTGCATTATCAAGCCTCAGAAAAACTTCACTGCTGATAATTCCATCATAAAAATGGGTAAGCTTTGCTACTTTTTCCTCAATAAACCCCAGCAACTTTTGATCTGCGGTAAAATGGATGGATTGGATCTGGATGTTCATAATTGTCCTCCTTGTTTTTGGAAATGTTTCGGACCAATGTCCTTATTAAATAAATTTCATGCGCGGGGGTGCGCTTTGTGATAAATCGCTTTTAATTTTTCGACCGTATTGTGCGTGTAGACTTGAGTCGCAGATAAATTGGCATGACCGAGAAGCTCTTTGATAGCGTTAAGATCAGCACCGTTGTTAAGCATGTGAGTAGCAAAAGAGTGGCGTAGAACATGTGGGGATTTTTTATTAATGGTTGTTACAAGACTAAGGTAGAATTTTACACGGGTGTAGACAAACTTTTCATTCAGTTTTTTTCCATCTTTTTTTTGCAGGAGAAAAACAAATTTTTCATCGCCGGCCGGCACGTTTTCCTTTATCTTTTCATTGACAAATTGCTTGCCAAGCTCGATCAATTCAACGGTAAGCGGAATGATTCTTTCTTTATTTCTTTTTCCCAAAACCTTCACTGTTCCGGCAACAGCTTCGAAATCGGCTTGTTTAAGATTTATCAGTTCTGAAAGTCGCATACCTGTTTCATAGAGCATTCCCACTACCAGCCGCACAAGCATCGCATCATACGCATCAGCTTCACGTTCTTCGAAAGCAGTTTTGTCCAGCAAATTCTCCATCTGTTTTTCCTCCACGAACACCGGCAGACGTTTGCCCGATTTCGGTCCCTGGATTTTAAGTATGGGGTTAATTTGAATGAGCTCGTTCTTAAGCAAAAAGTGGAAATAAGTGCGGAGCGTAGTAATCTTGCGATTAACAGAACGCGGGGTAATGCCATTGTCCATCAACGAAGCTATCCACGTGCGGATGATGGGATAATTGGCTTCCTGCGGTGGCAGATTTTCGTAAGAGGTGGCGAGAAAATCACGAAACTGGATGAGATCCGTGCGGTAGGCCGTAAGCGTATGAGGAGAAAGTCGCCTTTCAAAACCGAGGTAATCAATAAAAGGGTCGAAAATATCGGTGGTGTCGTCGTTCACAAACAGCTATAAAAAGAAATACACACAATTGTACGGATTCCGTCAAAGGAAGTTCGCACAAATGTGTGTATGTATGTTAAATGTACAGCAATCGCGAAGGGCGATGCTAAACATTATTTTATAGCTTATGCTTCTTCAGAAAGCTGAAGCGCCTGTTTGTAGATGGCTTTCAACTTTGTTTCACGCTTGCGAATAGACGGTTTTGTAAATTTCTGACGATCACGCAATTCGCGTACAACGCCTGTCTTTTCGAATTTTTTCTTGAACTTTTTGAGAGCTTTTTCGATTGACTCTCCTTCTTTAACTGCTACTACGATCATTTTGTGTGTGGTATGTTAATTTTATCAGGGCTGCAAATGTAGGAAATTTTATTCAAAATTCAAGATTCAAAATTCAAAATTTCTATTCATAATGACAGACCCAAGCTCAAAAGGCTCCTAATGATTGATCTTCAACACTTTCTACAAACGTAAGTACTGAAAACCCCGCCAAGGTCAAATATAATTTTTTTGTAGATATCCCGTTTGCTTGCGGAAATGTCGTGACAGGAAACAGATTGCCAAACCTTCTTAATTGCAAAAATTGTCCCGTTTGAATAGGTAAGAACTAAACAATAACTCCTTTACTAATCCCACCGCTTCGGTTTATTTTACTCTATGAATACAAAACAATTCTACCGCTCCGCACTTGTTTTTGCGTTAACAGTTATGCTCTTTTCAGCAAAAGCTCAAAGCACATTTTCAAAATACTTCTCTTTCGGTGTGAATAACCCGATGGCTGGAACAACATTCACCAATTGCCATGAACTTTCCAATCAAGGCGGATACCTGCTTATGGCAGAAAAATACTCTTCCGCCAATGTGCGCAATACTGTATTAATCCGAACAGATACCGCTTTACAGGAAATATGGTCGACCATGTTGAATTTTAATCTTGCAGCTACGCCTTACACCAATATAAATTTTTCTAATGTGGGCGAATTGCTGAATGGAAACTATTATGTGTACGCGCAAGCAGGCGTCATAGGAAAACCGGCATACGTGATCTTCGTATTTGACACAAACGGAAATGTGATCCATCATACTGCGATCAGTGACACACTTAATATCAGCAATGCCACCGTGCTTCCGTTATTACACATTGCAGCAGATAGCAGCATTATTATCAGCCTTACAGAAAGTGAACGTTTCGGATTTTACAGGCTTGATCAACAGCTGAATTTAATTTCGAGTGGAATTTATAGTTCTAATTCAATTTACGGAATGGGAAGAGCTTGTCTCCTGCTTCCTGACACAACACTTTTATTTAACGGGTATGCCAATTGCCTTGCGCTAACAAAAACAACAACGAGTGGTGCAATCATCTGGTCAAAATCTTATCCTTCCATCGGAAATGCATTCACTTTATGCCGGGTTGGCAATTCAATTTATGTTGGTGGTGCTTTAAATTCAAACACAACCGTTTCCTATGTTGCAAAGTTTGATACTTCAGGCACACTCACCTGGTACCATACCTACCTGATGAGCAATTCATCCACTATGAGCGCCATATGGAATATCTACCCGAGTGGAAATAATCTCATGCTCTATTCCGACAGCGTCATGTTTGAAATAGACACACTCGGCTTTCCCGTTGGTTCCGGATTTACTGTTAACAGCAGCAATAATTACAAAGTTTTAAAGCCATGCACCTCGAATGAATTTATGCTTGCAGGGCCAATTTACCAGGATGCGGTTATGGACTATCGTCATACATTAATGCGTTTTGATATGAATACTATTTCAAGCTGCCTCACTCCCCGCGCTATTGTTACAACAGTAAGCAGCAGCAGCACTTTATCCATTCAGCCCCTATCGATTCCTCATTATATTCAAACAGAAAGCATTAATTATTCTGATACAACTGTTCAATTGGGTTATGATAAATGGAATGGTTGTTTGCCAACAGGCTTAAATGAAAATCCCGAAACATTGAACGCACTATTGCTCTTTCCAAATCCGGCTTCTGATGTGCTGACAATCCGTTATACCCCGAAAAATCGTAATGCGAAAATGGTAGTTGAAATCACAGATGTCACCGGAAGAGTTATCACCAGTGAAGCGATGCAATTGAATGATGCAAACGAATTTAAATTTTCAGTCTCTGGCCTTTCTGATGGAATGTATACAGTTTCTGTCTATGAAAATGGCAATGCGGCCGGCCATATTTTGTGCTGTGTAAAACATTAACACCGGTTTGGACGAGGATAAGCTCACGTGCTTAACTTTGCCGAACATTTTGGAAAAGAAAAAAATATTTATTCTGGGACCTGCCTGGCCATTGCGCGGCGGACTTGCCACTTTTGATGAGCTGCTTTGCCGTTCGTTAATTGCTGCCGGACACGATTGCAGCATCATTTCCTTTTCACTGCAATATCCAGGCTTTCTTTTTCCGGGTACTACGCAGTTTGATGAAACAGGAAAAGCACCGGAAGGAATTAGAATTGAAACAAAGATCAATTCTGTCAATCCGTTCAACTGGCTTTCGGTGGGCAAATACATTAAAAACGAACAGCCCGATTTTATTTTAATTCGTTACTGGCTGCCGTTCATGGGACCGTCGCTTGGAACAATTGCACGCCGTGCGAAGAAAAATAAAAAAACAAAAGTGATCGCGATCGTTGACAATGCTATTCCGCATGAAAAACGTCCTGGCGATAAAATGTTCTCTTCTTACTTCCTGAAAAGCTGCGATGGCTATTTAACCATGTCGCAGAAAGTATTGCATGACCTACAGCAATTCACCGATTCAACAACGAAAATTTTTACTGAACATCCGCTTTATACTTCTTTCGGCGATGCAGAAGAAAAAATCAAAGCACGGAAACATTTACGCATTGATGAAAGCGGAAAATATCTTTTGTTCTTCGGATTGATTCGCCGTTACAAAGGACTTGATCTCTTGCTTGAAGCGATGGCCGATGTGCGTGTGAAAAATCTCGGTGTGAAGCTGCTTGTTGCAGGAGAATTTTACGAAGACCGCACGTATTACGATGAAATAATTCACAAGCACGAATTAAAAAATCACGTTGTTCTTCACGCGAAATTTATTGCGAATGAAGATGTGAAATGGTATTTCTCCGCTTGCGATTTAGTTGCGCAGACCTATCATACTGCCACCCAAAGCGGCGTAACAAAAATCGCGTTGCAGTTTGATAAACCTTCGCTTGTAACAAATGTGGGCGGACTCGGAGAAATTATTTTTCACGGCAAATCAGGCTATGTGGTGCCACCGAAAGCAAAAGACATTGCCGACAGCATCGTTGACTTTTATGATAATTTACGGGAAGAAGATTTTGTAAGAGAGACGATTGAAGAAAAAAAGAAATATGGCTGGGAGGTGATGGTGGATAATATTGAGACGTTGTATCGCAGGTGTTGAGGGAGACGTGAGACTTCAGACATAAGACCAAACGTTAGAATCCCGGTATTCCTGTTGATGTGTCTCAAGTCTCATATCTCAAGTCTCACATCTCAAGTCTAAAATCTCACGTCTATTAGCTACTTTCGTAGCGATATGATGATCAAAAGCAAAGCTCCATTACGATTAGGACTTGCCGGCGGCGGAACAGATGTTTCTCCGTATTCCGATATGTTCGGTGGTGCAATTCTGAATGCAACCATCAGCAGCTACGCCTACGCAACCATCGAACCGCTTGATAACGGAAAGATCGAATTCGTTTCTGGTAATGCGGAAACAAAACGCACTTACGACGCAACAAACGAATTGCCGATCGATGAAAGAGCTTTTGAATTGCAGTGCGGCGTTTATAACCGCATCGTAAAACAATTTACACATAAGCCACTTTCTTTTCGCATGACGACGTGGATTGATGCGCCACATGGTTCCGGACTTGGAACTTCTTCCACGCTTGTAGTTGCCATCATCGGCGCGTATGTCGAGTGGCTGAAACTTCCGCTTGGTCAGTATGACATTGCGCATTTAGCATTCGAAATTGAACGCATCGAAATGAAAATGGCAGGCGGAAAACAAGATCAGTACGCCGCAACTTTTGGTGGTGTAAATTATTTAGAATTTCTCGCCGGCGACAAAGTCATTGTCAATCCGCTCATGATAAAACCGGATGTGATGAATGAATTGGAGATGAACCTCCTCCTCTACTTCACCGAAACCAAACGCGACTCGGCACAGATCATCACACATCAAGTCGAGAACGTAAAGAAAAATAATACCGAAGCAATCGAAGCAACGCACGAGCTTAAAAAACATGCGGTGCTCATGAAAGAATGCCTGCTTCGCGGCGATACAGATAAGTTCGGCGAAATTTTAAACATGGGCTGGGAGCACAAAAAGAAAATGGCCGCTTCTATTTCCAACGATTTGTTAGATTCCATTTATTTCGCAGCAATAAAAGCCGGAGCAAACGGCGGAAAAATTTCAGGTGCCGGCGGTGGCGGATTTATGTTCTTCTATTGTCCCGGCACCACACGTTTGAATGTTTCAAAAGCATTAGAACAATTCGGCGGACGCACAAAATCTTTTACATTCACCAATCACGGACTCACTACATGGACGAGCTGAAATTTATACGCGAGCGCATCGAAGCATCGGTGAATTTAAAAACTGCATTGCTTTCCCACGATGCAATTTTAAATTCATTACACAAGCTCGTCGAAGAAATTGTGAATTGCTACAAAAACGGCGGCAAAGTTTTGTGGGCCGGAAATGGCGGAAGCGCTGCCGACGCACAACATCTCGCTGCCGAATTATCAGGAAGATTTTATTACGACCGCGCTCCCCTTTTTTCCGAAGCGTTGCATGTAAACACTTCTTATCTCACAGCCGTTGGAAATGATTATGGCTATGAAGTTGTTTATTCACGTTTAACACAAGCCATGGGAAAAAAAGGAGATATCCTCATCGGACTATCTACCAGCGGCAATTCACCGAACGTGGTAAATGCATTAATAAAAGCAAAATCAATCGGAATGATCACCGCAGCATTCACAGGAGAAACCGGCGGCGAAATGAAAACCAATTGCGATTTTCTCATCAATATTCCATCAACAGATACACCGCGTATACAGGAGTGTCACATGTTGCTCGGACATACCTTGTGTGAAATGGTGGAAATGAAAATGTTTCCGAGGTAATAATTCAGTAATCAGTAATCAGTAATCAGTAATCAGTAATCAGTAATCAGTAATCAGTAATCAGTAATCAGTAATCAGTAAAAAAATTTCGCTTTAAAAAAATCAATCCCATGAAAAAATTATTTTTCTTTCTGATGATCGCGTTGGTTGCCTGTACAACTTCTACCTCACGAGTAAATATGGCGGAAGATATTGATGCAGCAAAAGCGCTGGCCGATAAATTTTATGCGTATGTAAAAGCCGGCGATTATAAAGCGGCCTCCATGCTTTTTGGCGGAGAAGCTGCGCCCGCCGATGCAGAAGCATTGATCGTGAGCCTGGCAGAACCACAGGGTGAGCTGCAAAAAATAACTTATGATTCCGGCAAAAGTGATGTTAAAACAGAAAACGAAAAGCTGACAGGAGAAATTGATCTCTATTACACGGTAGAATACGAGCAGCTCATCAAAAAAGAAGAGTTCGTCATTAAGTTTGTAGATAATAAAATGGTTATTGCAGGCTTTAATTCTAAGTTGCCGTAAGCACAAACCTTAATTTATTTTGCGGGCTTGAATTTGCAATATAAAGCAGCTGTGAATTATAAATTAGTTGAGCGTGTCCTCGTCAAACCTGCATTTCAATTGTCTGGTTCATTCCCATTGACGAGGCCGGGCTTTCGGCAGTCGCTTTTTTTATTTTAGTTTTAACCCTCAAAGGGTTTGGAACCCTTTGAGGGTTAAAACTAAAATAAAAAAGAGCTTCAACAATGCCTCAATCCCTCACGCAAAAAATTTGGTGGTTGGTGGTTGATTTTGTAGGTGGTCATTTTGCATTTCCTTGTTCATTGAACATTGTTTGTTTGACATTGAATTTTTTTCGACCATGGAATTTCCCAATGTCAATGCATAATGAACAAGTAAAAAAATGTTAGAGATTAATTATTTTTTTGACCACCAAATTCTCCACCACCAACCTTTTACCACCACCTACCACCAACTTTTCCCAATGATCAAAGAAGCAATCATACTCGCAGGCGGATTCGGAACACGATTAAAATCTGTCATTACAGATCTGCCTAAACCGATGGCGCCTGTCAATGGAAAACCATTTTTGCATTATCTCTTTCTTTATCTAAAGCATTATCATATTCAGAAAGTAATTTTATCCGTCGGCTACCTTGCAGAAAAGATCGAAGCCGAATTCGGGAAAAATTATCTCGGAATTGAAATCGATTATGCTTACGAAAAAGAGGCGCTCGGCACCGGGGGCGGCATTCGCCTGGCAATGGAAAAATGTTCCGGCGCGCATGTGATGGTGTTGAACGGCGATACTTTTTTCGATGTGAAGCTCGACGAATTTTTCGAAATGCATTTAAGCGGCTCTTCCGATGCTACTCTTGCTTTGCGAAAAGTAGAAGATGCGTCGCGTTACGGAACAATCGAATTAGATGGAAAACGCATTGCTGCATTCAAAGAAAAAAGTGCCGATGTAAAAGGAAACGCGCTTATCAATGGCGGCGTTTATCTTTTGCGCAAAAAAACCTACTTAGGAAATACTGAAGCAGGAAAATCGTTTTCAATCGAGAATGATTTTTTTGCAAAGCTTGCCGATAAATTGTGGCTGCAGGCATTTCCGTGCGAGGGGTATTTTATTGATATCGGGATTCCGGAAGATTATGCGAGGGCGCAAGGGGAATTTGAGAAATTTCCTTATTGAGCTTTTTGATGTTAAGGCGCGGAAGTCACGGAGGAAAGCGCGGAGAAAAAAAGGAATTTCCATTTCTAATAATCCTTCCTTTTAATCTGTAAAAATTAATCTGCGCAATCTGTGCCGATTTAGATCGGGATGGCTTACCTTTTTTAACACTACGCAGCCGAGAAAAAAAAGGATCCCCATTTCTGAGAATCCTTTTCATTGGTAATCGGTAATCCCGTAATCAGTAATTACTTTTTCATGGTATCCGCCAGCTGAAACGCTGCATACAAATCAACCATTCCACCGGTCTTACTCAGCGTTGCGAACTTTACTTTCTTCGCTTTATTTCCTTTTTTCATCGTAGCCTTTTTTGTCAATCGCTTTTTTCCACCGGGGCGATTTACTTTTTCTGTTGCCATCGACTTATCAGTTGTCTGTTCGATGATTGATTTAATTTCTGCCGGTGTAAGCGTTGGATGATAAGCAAGCAACAACGCAGCCACTCCAGCAGTTACCGGTGAAGCCATACTTGTTCCGCTCAGATCAACGTAGCCGCCGTTTGATTTCGGTGCATTGATGTCGACTCCAGGAGCAAAAACATCAACCGCAGTTTTTCCATAATTGCTGAATGGTGCAACAAGATCCCGATCAGCTCTCCAGCTTAACGCGCCAACTTCAAGCCAATTGGTAGCAGTGCCACCGCCGTTGAATTTATTATTCGGAAAATTTTCATTCTCATCATTGTTCTGACTGCTGTTACCGGCAGCGTGAATGATCAAAACACCTTTGCTCTCCGCATATTTTACTGCTGCGTCAACCGCACTTTTGTCATACGAATACGCTTTTCCGAAACTCATGTTGATGATACGTGCACCATTATCAACTGCGTAACGAATTCCGTTTGCAACATCTTTATCGCGCTCATCACCATTCGGCACAACGCGGATGGCCATGATCTTTACAGGCGTTGCAACACCAAACATTCCTATATTATTAAAACGGTTTGCTGCAATAATTCCTGCAACGTGCGTTCCATGCAATGCATCCGGACCTTTTACATCTCCGTTTCCATAATAACGCTCTTCCGAATTTTCGTAGTTGTCACCAACAATGGAACGCGGATCATAATCCAAATTCAGCTGGTAATTGATCGAACTATAAAGCTGTGTGTATGCTTCAGAAAGATCAGCATTCAGCGCAGCCCAGTTTTCTTCATTGCCATAATATGTAATGATGTTGGTTTTTGTATTGATGAATTTTCCTGTAGGCGAGTATTTCAAAATATCTTCATACAGGACACTGTCAATATCCAGCTGCTTTTTAATATCATCTTTAAAAGCATCAACCACTTTTTTAGTCGCGTTGTATTGATCAAAATAAAACTGATTCATCGCCAATTCAGAATTGTATTTCTCTCTCAGCTTTACAAATTTGGCGTACTCTTCTTTTTGCGATGGCTGGACAGTGCTTTCGCTCATTCCCTGGTATTTTTTCTGCAACGGGCGAAGCAAACGTATGAATTCAAGATTATCGTACTGAACATTTTCTCCGTTAGCACCACCAATGAAATTCCATCCATAAACATCATCGATGTAACCGTTTTTATCGTCATCGATTTTATTCCCGGGAATTTCACCGGGGTTGCGCCACATCACACTTTTCAAATCTTCGTGCATATAATCTACGCCACCATCCATCACAGCAACAATGATCGTATCTGCTTTTTTATCTTTTACAAGATCCTTATAGGTTTGTTCGGTGCGCACACCATGAACTTTGTCGGTAGAATAAGCGAGGTTGAACCAGTTAGCCGGAGCTTTAGCAGCAGGCGCGGCTTTTTGTGCAGCAAGTGAAAAAGAAAATGCTACAGCAATAAAGAGGATGATTTTTTTCATATTGGTAGGTGGGTCTGTTGAGGTAGTGCGATTATTAACGCATAAAAATAAGGGAAAATTGCACTTCTGCTGCAAGGAGCAGATGAACGGAGAAATTTGCCAATGAGTGGCAATGGGATTGCCTTTGAATTAACAACTCTTAATTCTAACAAAAAAATCTGCGCCATCTGCGTAATCTGTGGCTTGGTTGGGTTGCCACAGATTACACGGATTGCACAGATTAAATTTTTAAAGGATTGAAAAACTATTTCAATACTTCTCTCGAAATCACCAATTTCTGAATCTCGGATGTTCCTTCGCCGATGGTGCAAAGTTTTGAATCGCGGTAATATTTCTCCGCAGGGAAATCTTTTGTGTAGCCGTAACCACCGAAGATCTGAAC